>NZ_JBIMPP010000020.1:0-116952 GCF_043906805.1 Actinomadura sp. SCN-SB
ATGGCGACGATCGTCTTGGAGGTCTGCATGCCGGCCCGGTGCTGGATCGCGCCGGAGATCCCGACCGCGATGTAGAGCTGCGGCGACACGGTCTTGCCCGTCTGGCCCACCTGGAACTGGTGCGGGTACCAGCCGGCGTCGGTCGCGGCGCGGGACGCGCCGACCGCGCCGCCGAGCGAGTCGGCCAGGGCCTCGATGATGGAGAAGTTCTCCGCGCCCCCGACCCCGCGGCCGCCGGAGACCACGATCGCGGCCTCGGTCAGGTCCGGGCGCTCGCCCTTCTCCTGCACGACCCGCTCCACGATCTTCGCGGCCCGGTCGGCGTCCGACAGCGCGACCGAGACCTGCTCCTCCGCGGGCGTCACCGGGTTGGCCTCGGGCGCCACCGAGTTCGGCCGCACCGCGATGATCGGCGTGCCGGTCGTCACCTTGGCGTGCGCGATGACGCCGCCGCCGAAGATGGAGTGCTCGGCGACGAAGCCCTCGGCGACGTCCACGACGTCGGTGAGCACGCCCGAGCCGGTCTTGACCGCGAGCCGCCCCGCGACCTCCTTGCCCTCCGGGGTGGCCGGCACGAGCACCGCGGCGGGGGACTTCTCGTTCACCAGCTTCGCCAGCAGCGTCGCCTTGGGCGCGACGACGTAGGAGGTCAGCTCCTCGTCCGCGGCCACGTACACCTTGGCGGCGCCGTGCTCGGCCAGCCTGTCCTTGGCGCCCTCGTAGCCGGGACCGACCCACACCGCCGCCGGCTCGCCCAGCCGGCCGGCCAGCGTCAGCAGCTCGAGGGTGACCTTCTTGACCTCACCGTCGACCTGGTCGACGAGCACGAGGATCTCAGCCATTGTCCGTGCTTCCCTTCCCCGCTCAGACGAACTTCTTCGACGCGAGGAACTCGGCGATCTTCACGCCGCCGTCGCCCTCGTCGGTGACGATCTGCCCCTGCTCGCGCGGCGGCGCCTCGGCGAAGTCGACCACCGCGGTCGCGGCCGCCGCCAGGCCGACCTGACCCGCGTCGATCCCCGCGTCGGCGACCGACAGCGTCTCGACCGGCTTCTTCTTGGCCGCCATGATCCCCTTGAAGGACGGGTAGCGCGGCTCGTTGATCTTCTCCACGACGCTGACCACCGCGGGCAGGCTCGCCTCGACGCGGTCGAAGCCGTAGTCGGTCTGCCGCTGGATCGTGACGGCGGTGCCGTCGATCTCGACCTTGTTGGCCAGCGACAACTGCGCGACGCCCAGCCGCTCGGCCAGCATCGCGGCCAGCACGCCGGTGCGCGCGTCGGTGGACTCCGAGCCCAGGATCACCAGGTCGAACCCGGTGCGGCCGAGCACCTGCTGGATGGCGTACGAGGTCTGCAGCGCGTCGGAGCCGCTCAGGGCGTCGTCGACGAGATGGACGGCCTTGTCGGCGCCCATCGCCAGTGCCTTGCGGATCGAGTCGGTCGCCTTGTCGGGGCCCATCGTGACGACGGTGACCTCGCCGCCGTGGGCCTCCTTGACGCGCAGCGCCTCCTCGATGGCGTACTCGTCGAGCTCGTTGATGACACCGTCCGCGGCGGCACGGTCGAGCGTGCTGTCGTCGGACTTGAGCCTGCGCGGGCTCTCGGTGTCGGGAACCTGCTTCACCAGGACGACGATGTTCATGGCCGGTGGCCGACCTCCCTGCACTCTTCGGGCCGCTTGGGGGAGCGGCGGAGGGGCGCCGCCCCGGGCGGGCCGACGCGGTACTGAGACGCGGTACTCAAGGCACCTTGGCCTCCACAGCCTGCCAAACACCCGCTCCCGCCGCCGTGACCGGGTCCCTGTTTCGGCCGTGCGGGCCAAATGTTACCCGGCGGTAGCCACCGGTCCAAACCACGCCCGGGGCACGAGCGGACCGGCGGGGGCGCGGTTCAGAAGCTCACGTACGGGATGAGGTCCCCGCCGAGCAGGTCGCGGATGTCGGACCGCAGCTCCTCCAGGTCCTGGCCCGCGCCGTCCAAGGGGGTGGTGTCGGGCGGCTGCTGCTGCGACAGCGCGACCAGCACCGCCGCGAAGATCCCGAGGACCAGGGCGGCGCCCGCCGCCGCGCCCCCGTTCGGCAGGACCGCCCCCCACACCCTGGCGAGCTGGCGGCGCGGCGCGCCACTGCCGGGCGCCAGGCACAGCAGCACGATCACCGCCATCGCCGAGTACGCGATCGCCCGCGAGGCCGACATGCCGGGGTCGGCGGCCATCAGCACCCCGAGCAGGACCAGCCCGGCCAGGCTCGCCAGCGACGCCAGCAGCAGCGTCATGAAGAACGCGCCGGGCAGGTGCAGCGGCGCCTTGAACGCCGCCGCCATCGCGTCCCCCGAACGCGGGCCGCGCCGGGTGCGCTTGCTCTCCATGCCCTTCGCGGCCTTGTCGCCCATCCGCAGCACCAGCGTGCCGATCACGGTGACGGCCACGGCCAGCAGCGGCGCTATGTTCGCGAAGCCCAGCAGCGCCACCAGGACGATGAACCCGAGCACGCGGAACCAGCCGTAGGGCTTGGAACTCGCCGCGTCACCGGGACGCTCACCCGGACGCTCGGCCGGGCGGTACTGGTCGGCGGGACGCGGCTGCGTTCCGCGCCCGTACGGGTCGTACGGCGCGGGTGCGGGCGCCGGTGCGGGCGCGGGCGCGGGGGGCGCCTGCTGCGGTGGCTGGTGCGGCTGCTGGTACGGGGCGTAGGCGCCTTGCTGCTGGTCGTACCAGCCCGTCCCGCTCTGGTACGGGCCGGGAGCCGGGGGCGGCACGGGAGGCGGCGCCGCCGGGGGCAGCAGGCCCTTGAAGTCCTTGGGCTGGGACGGCGCGGGCGCGGGGACGGGCGCGGGCGGCGGCGGGACGGGCGCCTCGGCCGCCGCGGCCGCCGGGTCGAGCCTGGTGCCGGAGGGATCGTCGTCGCGCGTCGGCACGTCCTGCGAGGACGACGGCGGCAGCGACAACGTCCGCGGAGGGTCCTGCGGTCGCGGCTCCGGCTGGGGCGTGAGCTGCGGGGACGTGCGGTCGGGCACCGTGAAGTGGTCGTCCACCCGGGTCGAGTCGGTGAGCGTCGCCTCGAAGTGGATCCTCCTGGTGAGCTGCACCAGGTTGACCGCGGTGGGCCGCTCGGCCGGGTTGCGGGCCATCGCCGAGCGCAGCACCGGCATCAGCGCCTCGGGCACCCCGTCCAGGTCCGGCGTGCCCGACATGATCTTGTAGAAGATGGACTCGAAGGTCCCCGACCCGAACGGCGGCCTGCCGGTGGCGGCGTAGGCGACCGTCCCCGCCCAGGCGTGCACGTCCGACGGCGCGCCCGCGTCCTCCCCGTCGATGATCTCCGGCGCCAGATAGCCGGGGGTGCCGATCACCATCCCGGTCGCGGTCAGCCGGGTCGCGTCCACGCCCTGCGCGATGCCGAAGTCGATGACGACCGGCTCGGTGTCCACCAGCATCACGTTGCCGGGCTTGAGGTCGCGGTGCACGATCCCGGCGCCGTGGATGGCCGACAGCGCCGAGGCCAGCCCCACCGCCAGCCGCTGCAGCGCGGACCCGTACATCGGGCCGCCCTCCTCGACGACCTCCTCCAGGGTGCGGCCCGGCACGTACTGCGTCACGATGTAGGGCCGGTCGGCGGTGACGTCGGCGTCGAGGATCTCGGCGACGTGCGGGCTGTGCACCCGGCGCATCGAGTCGACCTCGCGGGCGAGCCGGCGGCGCGCCGTGGCGTCGCCCGCGACGGCGGGCCGCAGCACCTTGATGGCCACCTTGCGGTCCTCGGGGTCGGCGCCGAGGTACACGACGCCCATCCCGCCCTCCCCAAGGGTCTCCAGGACGCGGTAGTGGCCTATACGGTCCTCGGACGTGACGGCTCCCTTCATCGTTTACGAAACCCTATCTTCGCCGGTACTGGTCACGCCGCCATCACTCCCCCGGATGACGTCGCCTCGCCCTCGGACCCTCCGCCCGGACGACCGCCCGGATCGCCGTCGGCCAGCGCGCCCGCGAACCAGCGGGCCGTGGGACGCCGGGACGGTTCGCGCCGCAACCCCAGCGGAAGCAGCGAGGCCAGCGGCTCGCCGATCCCGGCCAGGTCGGCGTCCCCACGCAGAATACGGAAGCAGACGCCGTGCAGGGAGCCCGTCCCGAACGGGGAGCGCCCGGTCGCGGCGTAGGCGATGGTGGCCGCCCACGAGAACACGTCGGAGGCGGGGGTGGCCTGCTCCCCCTCGATCAGCTCGGGGGCCAGGTAGGCCGGAGTGCCCGCCACGATGCCCGGCCGGGTGACCTGCTCGACCCCGGCCTCGTGCGCGATCCCGAAGTCGATCAGCGTCGGCCGGTCGCCGAGCACGATCACGTTCTTGGGGGCCACGTCGCGGTGCAGGACGCCCGCGTCGTGCACCGCCGCCAGCCCGAGCACCAGCCGCCGCGCCAGCCTGGACAGCCGGTCGCCCGTGTACGGGCCGTACTGCTCCACCAGCCCGCCCAGCGGCTGGCCCACCACGTACTCCATCACCACGTACGGGCGGGAGGCGTTCACCTCGCCGTCGAGGAGGCGCGCGACGTAGGGGCTGCGCACCCGGGACTGCACCGCCATCTCCCGGGCCAGCCTGCGCCGCCCGTCCGGATCGGCCTCGAACTGCGGAAGCAGCTCCTTGACGGCGACCTCACGTCCGGTGGGGTCCATCCCCAGGTGGACGACGGAGGTGGTGCCGCGGCCGATCTCGTCCAGCAGCCGATACCCGCCCAGGCGCCGATGGGTCCCCATACCACCTTTGACGCCGCCAAGGGGATTCGCGTTCTGGTCAGATCCCGGTGATATCGATCACCGGGAGCCGGCGGCCTGGTGCCACATCCGGCTCGCCGCCGCCCTGAGCAGCGGCCTGGGCAGCATCCGCAACGCCGGGAACGCCGCCTTGTACTGGGCGCCCGGCACGCACAGCGCGCGCCCGGCGGACACCGCGTCCAGCCCCGCCCGCGCGACGTCGGCGCGGCGCAGCCACATCAGGCCCGCCTCCGACTCCTCGTCGGTACGGGTGAAGCCGGGGCACAACGCCGTCACATGCACGCCCTTGCCCGCCACCTCGGCGTGCACGCTCTCGGAGAACGCCGCCACGTACGCCTTGGTCGCGCCGTAGGTGGCGCTGCCGGGCGAGGGGGCGAACGCGGCCATCGACGCCACGTTCAGCACGCCACCGCGTCCCCGCTCCACCATCGAGGGCAGCGCGGCGCGGGTGAGCCGCACCAGCGCGACCACGTTCAGCTCGATCTGGCGGAGCTGGTCGTCCAGCGCCGCCTCGGCGAACGCGCCGAACGCCCCGTACCCGGCGTTGTTGACCAGCAGCTCCACCGGGTCCTCGCGCAGCCGCCGCTCCACCTCGCCGCGTTCGACCGGGTCGGTGAGGTCGGCCGCGACCACCTCCACCGCGACCCCGTACCGCTCCACCAGCTCCCTGGCCAGCTCGTCCAGCCGGTCGGCCCGCCGGGCCACGATCACCAGGTCGGCGCCGCGGCCGGCCAGCGCCCGCGCGAAGCTCTCCCCGATGCCGCTGGAGGCGCCGGTGACCAGCGCGGTGCGGTACGCCTGTCGCATGGCGCGAGATGTTAGCGATTTCAACCACTCACCGGGGCAACGCCGTACGAATCACAGTGATCCGGTCGCGACCGGCGCGATCCCCGTGGTGGCGGTCTCCGGCGGGGTCAGCGGCCCGCGAACCTGGCCTTGCCCGGCCCTTCCTCGATGAAGCTGCGCATGCCGTTCTTCTGGTCCTCGGTGGAGAACAGGGCGGCGAACTGGGTGCGCTCGATCTCCAGGGCGGTGCCCAGATCGACCTCCCAGCCCGCGTCGATGGCCTGCTTGGCGGCGCGCAGCGCGATCGCGGGGCCGCCGACGAACCGGGCCGCCCACTCCCTCGCGGCGGCGTAGACCTCGGCGTCCGGCACCACCTTGTCGACCAGGCCGATCTCCAGGGCCTCGGACGCGGGCACGTGCCGTCCCGAGAAGACCAGGTCCTTCGCGCGGGCCGGGCCGATCAGCCGGGAGAGCCGCTGGGTGCCGCCCGCGCCCGGGATGATGCCGAGCTGGATCTCCGGCTGGCCCACCTTGGCGCCCTCGCCCGCCACCCGGAAGTCGGCGCACAGCGCGACCTCCAGGCCGCCGCCCAGCGCGTACCCGTTGACCGCGGCGATCACCGGCTTGGGGATCCCGGCCAGCGCCTTGGCGAAGTCCTGGAGCAGGCGGGAGTGCATGCCGGCCATCTCCGCGTACGACATTTCGGCCATCTCCTTGATGTCCGCGCCCGCCGCGAACACCTTCTCGCCGCCGTAGAGGATGACCGCGCTGACCTGGTCGTCCTGGGTGACCTCGCGGGACGCCTCGATCAGCTCGCGCTGCATCTGCGCGTTGAGGGCGTTCATCTTCGGCCGGTCAAGCCGGATCGTCCCGATCCCGTCCGCCACCTCGACCCGTACGAACTCCACGGCGCCCTCCACAAGTCCGCTCCGTACCCCTGCAGGCGACCACCGCTACAGGCAACCACCAGAGCCTAGCCTCCCCCTGCCCGCCGGAGGCTGTCAGACCCCACTGGTAGCTTCTGGAGCGGCCGTCTCAACAGTCCGTCCGGGGGACTCCTTTCATGCTCGTCGCGCACGCCACCTGGCATTACGGGGCGTTGTGCGTGTGGGCCGAACGCACCGGCCCCTACCGCCCCGGTGACGGATCCGAGCCGCTCCCGGCCCATCCGTTCGCGACGCGGGACTTCTCCGGCACGTCGTACGAGCCCCTTGTGAGAGGTGCGGCACGGGTCGAGCTGGCGATGACGCTCCCGACCGCGGGCGGCCGGCCGTGCCCGTCCGCCGAGCTCGGGTCACGGCCCGGCATGGGCGAGCCGGAGCTGCGCGAGTGGCGCGTGCCCGCGCTGGTCCTGGAGCCGTTCCCGGCGATGGCGCTGCTCCAGGCGGCCGAGGACGCGGGCGACGTGGTGCCCGGGTCGGACCTGCGGTTCCTGTGCCTGCTGGCGGACGAGGCCGTCCACCTCGCGGAGCGCGGGCGGGTGCTGCCGGCCCTGCTGCGCGAGGACGGCGATCTGGTCGCGCGCTGGCGCCCCGTCCTCGACGACGCGGCCCGGCTGCGGGAACTGGTGCGGGCCATGCCGTCCGCGTGCCGCGCCGCCGACGGGGGACGGCCCGCCGCCGACGTGCTGCGCGAGGCCCTGTGCGGGCTGGTCGACACGGTCGTGCGCGGCACCGTCCCGCACCCGCTGCTGCCGCCCAGGCGCGGCCGGGTCCCCGACCTGCTGCCGCTCGCCGAGCGCTGGGTGGAGGCCCTCACCGGCCCGTCCCCGGCGGTGGCGCGCGAGCCGGGCGACGATCCCGACGACCTGATCGCCGAGCTGGACGCCTGGGCCGCCGCCGCGCGCCGCCCCGGCGGCCCGCTGCGCGTCTGCTTCCGGCTGGCCGAGCCGGAGCCGGAGGAGGACGCCGAGACCTGGCGGGTCGAGTTCGCCCTCCAGGGCACCGAGGATCCGAGCCTGTACGTGCCGGCCGCGATGATGTGGGCCGGGGAGGCCGCCTCGGTCGCCGACGCCGAGGAGACCCTGCTCGCCGGGCTGGGCCGCGCGCTGCGCCTCTTCCCCGACCTCGGGCCGGCGCTGGACACACCGACCCCGTCCGAGCTGCGTCTCGACACCGCGGGCGCGTTCCGGTTCCTGCGGCAGGCGGCGCCGCTGCTGTCGGCCGCCGGGTTCGGCGTCCTGCTCCCCCAGTGGGCGGGCAAGGCCAGGCTCGGCATGAAGCTCACCACCCGCTCCCAGGACGGCGAGGGCTCCGGCGCCGCCGTCTCGTCGGGCTTCGACCTGAAGGGCATGGTCGACTTCCGCTGGGACCTGGCGATCGGCGACGACACCGTCGACGAGGCCGAACTGGAGGAGCTGGCCCGTCTCAAGACCCCGCTCGTGCGGCTGCGCGGCCGGTGGGTCGAGCTGGACGAGCGGCAGCTCCAGGCCGCGCTCGACTTCCTGCGCCGCCCGCGCCACGGCGCCATGACCGCCGCCGAGGCGATGCGCGCGGTGATCCACGCGGGCGACGAGGACCTTCCCCTCACCGAGGTGGACGCCGACGGCACCTTCGGGGACCTGCTCAGCGGCGAGTCCGACCGCCGCCTCGTCCCGATCCCGACCCCCTCGGGGGTGGAGGCGCGGCTGCGCCCGTACCAGGAGCGCGGCCTGGCCTGGCTGGCGTTCATGGACGGGCTCGGGCTGGGCGCGCTGCTGGCCGACGACATGGGGCTGGGCAAGACGCTCTCGGTCCTGTCGCTGCTCGTCCACGAGCGGCGGGACGGCGGCGAGCCCGGCCCGACGCTGGCGATCGTCCCGATGTCGCTCGTCGGGAACTGGCAGCGGGAGGCGGCGCGGTTCACGCCCAAGCTGCGCGTGTACGTCCACCACGGCACGGGCCGGCACCGCGACGACCGGCTGGTGGAGGCCGCCGGACGGGCCGACCTGGTCCTCACCACGTACGGGACGGCGGCGCGGGACGCCGAGTCCCTGGCCCGCGTCGGCTGGCGCCGGGTGGTGTGCGACGAGGCGCAGGCGCTCAAGAACAGCGGGACGCGGCAGGCCCGCGCCGTGCGGAGCATCCCGGCGCGGACGCGGATCGCGCTGACCGGGACGCCGGTGGAGAACCATCTCACCGAGCTGTGGTCGATCATGGAGTTCGCCAATCCGGGCCTGCTGGGGCCGCGGCGGGCGTTCCGCGAGCGGTTCGCCGTGCCGATCGAGCGGGAGGGCGACGAGCGGGCGGCGATGGCGCTGCGCCGGGCGACCGGGCCGTTCGTCCTGCGCCGCCTCAAGACCGATAGGTCGATCATCTCGGATCTGCCGGAGAAGCAGGAGATCAAGGTCTACTGCAACCTCACCACCGAGCAGGCGTCGCTCTACCAGGCGACGCTGGACGACATGCTCGCCCAGATCGCCGAGAGCGACGAGGGGCAGCGGCGCGGGCTGGTGCTGGCGACCATGGCCAAGCTCAAGCAGGTCTGCAACCACCCCGCCCACCTGCTGAAGGACGGGTCCCGGCTGCCCGGCCGCTCCGGCAAGCTGGAGCGGCTGGAGGAGATCTGCGCGGAGATCCTGGAGCAGGGCGAGAAGGCCCTGGTGTTCACGCAGTACGCGGAGTTCGGGACGATGCTGCGGCCCTACCTGGAGGCCCGGCTCGAACGCCCGGTGCTGTGGCTGCACGGCGGCACGTCGAGGGCCGAACGGGACGAGCTGGTGCGGCGCTTCCAGGAGGACGCCGAGCCGTCGATCTTCCTGCTGTCGCTGAAGGCGGCGGGCACCGGGCTGACGCTCACGGCCGCCAACCACGTGGTGCACGTCGACCGCTGGTGGAACCCCGCGGTCGAGGACCAGGCGACCGACCGCGCGTTCCGCATCGGGCAGACCCGCAACGTCCAGGTCCGCAAGTTCATCTGCGTCGGCACCATGGAGGAGCGGGTGGACGAGATGATCGAGCGCAAGAAGGCCCTCGCGGAGTCGATCGTCGGCACCGGCGAGGAGTGGCTCACCGAGCTGTCGGTCGCGGAACTGCGCGACGTGCTGCGGCTGTCGCCGGAGGCGGTGAGCCGATGACCCCGGGCGGATCCGGACGGCCGTCCCGCCGGGAGGCGCGCTGATGGACGGCTCCCTGTGGAGGCCGCCGATCGAGGCGGACGGCATCAAGGCGCGGACGCGGCGCGGCCCGATCGGCGCGCAATGGTGGTCGCGGCGGTTCATCGACCTGGTCGAGTCGTTCGCGGACGCGGGACGGATGGCGCGGGGACGCGCCTACGCCCGCAAGGGCCAGGTGATCGATCTGCGCGTCGAGCGGTACGAGGTGTCCGCCCGCGTGCAGGGCTCGGTCGAGGAGCCCTACGAGGTGACGCTGAACATCGAGGCGATCCCCGAGTCGGGGTGGCGCAGGGCCGAGGAGGAGCTGGCCTCGCGGGCGGTGTTCCGTGCCCGGCTGCTGGCGGGCGAGATGCCCCCGGAGATCGAGTGGGTGTTCGCCGAGCTGGGCCTGACGCTGTTCCCCGGCTCCGCGGAAGACCTCCACATGATGTGCAGCTGCCCCGACTGGGGCGACCCGTGCAAGCACGCCGCGGCCGTCCTGTACCTGCTGGCGGAGGCGTTCGACGACGACCCCTTCCTGATCCTGGCGTGGAACGGCCGCACCAAGGAACGGCTGCTGGCCGCGTTGCGGCGCAAGCCCGGCGCGGCGCCCGACCCGCTGGAGATGGAGCCCGAGCCGCTGACGGCCGCCGGTTTCTGGACGCCTCCGTCCGGCCTGGCGGGCCTGCGGAGCCGGCGTCCCGCCCCGCCCGTGCCGCCCGGCTTCGTCCTGCGCGTGGCCGCGCCTCCCCCGATCAAGGTGCGCCGCAGGCCGCTCGCGGACGTCCTCGCCCCCGCCTACGAGGCCCTCGCCGCCGAGCACCGTCCCGATCCGGAGGGCTGATCGGCGCGCGCTCGCCAGGGCCCGGCACCCTGTCATGATCCTGCGATCGCTCATCATGATGTTGCGATGGAATGTAGTACTTCTGCTATCTTCTACAGCAGTTGTACTCCAGAGAGGGGCGACGGCGGTGTCTACGGACAAGGAACTCGTCCACAACCGGATCGCCGTGCTGCGGGCCGAGCGGGGCGTGTCGCGGCGCCAGCTGGCCACCGCGCTCGGCGTCCACTACCAGACGGTGGGTTACCTGGAGCGCGGCGAGTACAGCCCGAGCCTGCACCTGGCGCTGCGGATCGCCGCCTACTTCGAGGTGCCGGTCGAGGTCGTCTTCTCGCTGACGCCCTTCCCTCGCCTCGGCGCGCCCGCGGAACGGGCGTGACATGGCGGCGGAGCACGGAGAGGAGCACGGAATGGAACCTCGCAACAAGCGCGAGGAGAGGCTGCTGAAGGCGTACGCGCAGGAGCCGCCCGCCCGCTACGCCGGCCGCGCCGGGCGGCGCCGCCTGGTGGCCGCGGGCGCCGGGCTGGTGGGGCTGCTGTGGGTGAACACGGCGGTGTCGTGGGTCCTGGCGCCCAGCACCGCCGCGATGGTCACCTGTTTCGTGATCCTCGCGATCCTGGGCACGGCCGGGGCCTGGGTCTGGTACGCGCTGGCGCTGAGCACCCGCGGCACGATCGGCCTGCCGGAACACCTGCTGGACGAACGGCAGGCCAAGGAGCGGCTGCGCGCCCACGCCGTGGCCCACAAGCTGACGCTGCTGCTGCTGTTCGTCGCCTACTTCGCCGTCACGCCGGCACTGCCGGCAGGCTCGCGGGAGGACGTCACGGATCTGGGCAGCGCCGCCCTGACGCTGCTGTTCTTCGCGCTCCTGGTCACGGTGTGGGCACTGCCGCTGCTGGCCGCCGCCTGGAGGCTGCCGGACCCGCCGCCCGCCGACGATGACGAGTACGGCGAGGACAGGGACGAGGAGCGGCCGGCCCGGGTGTAGCGCTCAGCGCAGGTCGCCGTTCGTCATGCCCACCGGGGCCGGGGGCACGGCCACCAGGCCCATTTCGGCGCGGCCCGGCAGCAGCGGGTGGCGGGGCAGGACGCGGACGCTGTAGCCGAACGCGCCACTGCGGTCCAGCGGAACCTCCCCCACGTAGCGGCGCCCGCCCCCGTCGACCGGCTCGCCGCCGGTGAGCTCCAGATAGGACGGTTCGATCAGGGAGTCGGACTCGTCCACCCGTCCGTACACCGCCTCCACCGTGACGTCCGACGGGTCGAGGTCGCCCAGCTCGACCACCACCCGCACCGACAGCCGGGCGCCGACGTGCGGGCTCTCGTCGCCGGCGGTCTCCACATGCTCGACCGCCACCGCGGGCCACGCCTTGGCGACCTTCTGCTTCCAGGCGGCCAGGGAGCGGGCGCCCTCGTACCCGCCGGCGGACATGGCCCGGGCGGACGCCGCGGCCGGCAGGTAGTACTTCTCCACGTAGTCGCGCAGCATCCGGGTGGCCAGCACCTTGGGGCCGAGAGTGGCGATGGTGTGCTCGACCATCTCCAGCCAACGGCGTGGCAACCCCGCCGAGTCGCGGTCGTAGAAGGTGACCGCGACATGGTCCTGGATCAGGTCGTACAGGGCGGCGGCCTCCAGCGCGTCCCTGCGGTCCGGGGCGGCCAGGCCGTCGGCCGACGGGATCGCCCAGCCGTTCTGCCCGTCGTACCACTCGTCCCACCAGCCGTCCCGGATGGACAGGTTGAGCGCGCCGTTCAGCGCGGCCTTCATGCCGGACGTGCCGGACGCCTCCAGGGGCCGCAGCGGGTTGTTCAGCCAGACGTCGCAGCCCTGCACCAGGACGCGGGCGAGGTCGATGTCGTAGTCGGGCAGGAACACGATGCGGTGCCGCACGTCCTCGCCGTCGGAGAACCGGACGATCTCCTGGATGAGCCGCTTGCCGCCCTCGTCCGCCGGGTGCGCCTTGCCCGCGATCACGATCTGCACGGGGCGCTCGGGGTCGAGCAGCAGCGCCCGCAGCCGGTCGGGGTCGCGCAGCATCAGCGTGAGCCGCTTGTAGGACGGGACGCGCCGGGCGAACCCGATCGTCAGCACGTCCGGGTCGAGGACGTCGTCGATCCAGGCCACCTCCGCCTCGCTCGCGCCGCGCGCCCGCCACGACTCACGCAGGCGCCGCCGCGTGTCGTGGACGAGCCGTTCCCGCAGCACGCGGCGGACCCGCCACACGTCGCCCGGCGGCACGGCGCGCACCGCGTCCCAGCCGCGGCCGGTCTCGACGACGGACGGCACCTCCCGGGCGGCCAGGTCGAACATCTCGCGCGCCACCCAGGTGCCCGCGTGCACGCCGTTGGTGATGGAGCCGATCGGCACCTCCCAGGTGTCGAAGCCGCCCCAGAGCCCGCCGAACATCTCCCGGCTGACCCGCCCGTGCAGCTCGCTGACGCCGTTCACCCGCTGCGCGAGCCGCATCCCCATGACGGCCATGTTGAACATGGTCCGGTCGCCGCCCGGGTAGGTCTCGGCGCCCAGCTCCAGGATCCGCTCGACCGGCACGTCCGAGCCGCCGGCCCCCCAGACCCCCCGGGCTCCGCCCGAAGGACCATCCGGCTCCTCGCCGGAGCCGCCGAAGTACCGCTGGATCAGCTCGCGCGGGAACCGGTCGATGCCGGCGGGGACGGGCGTGTGGGTGGTGAAGACCGTGCCCGCCCGCACGGCCTCCAGCGCCTCGTCGAAGGTCAGCCCGTGCTCCGACACCAGCTCGCGGATGCGCTCCAGGCCGAGGAACCCGGCGTGGCCCTCGTTGGTGTGGAACACCTCGGGCGCCGGATGGCCGGTGATCTCGCAGTACGCGCGGATGGCGCGGACACCGCCGATGCCCAGCAGCATCTCCTGGAGCAGCCGGTGGTCGCCGCCGCCCCCGTACAGCCGGTCGGTGATGTCGCGGGTGGCCTGGTCGTTCTCCTCCACGTCCGAGTCGAGCAGCAGTTGCGGGACACGGCCGACCTGGGCGAGCCACACCTGGGCGCGCAGGTCGCCGCCGCGTCCCGCGCCCGGAGGCATCCCGATGGTGATGTGGACGGGACGGCCGTCGGCGTGGCGCAGCAGCCGCAGCGGCAGCCCGTTGGGGTCGATCGCCGGGTAGTGCTCAAGCTGCCAGCCGTCCGGCGACAGCGACTGGGAGAAGTAGCCGTGCCGGTACAGCAGCCCCACGGCGATGATCGGCACGCCCATGTCGCCGGCGGTCTTGAGGTGGTCGCCGGCCAGGATGCCGAGGCCGCCGGAGTACTGCGGCAGCGCGGCGGCGATCCCGTACTCGGGCGAGAAGTAGGCGATGGACGAAGGCGGCGCGACGTCCGCGTCGCGCTCCGCCAGTCCCTGGTACCAGCGCGGCGCGGTCAGGTAGTCGTGCAGCTCCTCGGTGGCGTTCTGCAGGCGCCGCAGGAACCGCCGGTCCCGGGACAACGACGCGAGCCGTTCGGGCGAGATCTCGCCCAGCAGCCGCACCGGGTCGTGACCGACGGCCTCCCACAGCGCGGGGTCGACCGAGCGGAACAGGTCGAGGGTCTCGTGATGCCAGGACCAGCGCAGGTTGTGGATCAGTTCCTCAAGCCCGCGCAGCGGCTCCGGCAGAACGGTGCGGACGGTGAATCGTCGTATGGCCTTCACGTACCGTCACGCTAGACAACACAGGCCGCTGATCGCGAGCGGCGCGACGGTAGGGATCACCCGACCGCCGGGTCACTGTCCCCATCTCCGCCGATATCACCCGATGTGCTCCACCGCCGCGGCACCACCGCGGCCAGCGCCCCGGCGGCCACCACCAGCGCCCGGCGTCGAGCGACTGCGACAGCTCGACCACCACGAACCCGGCGGCGATCAGCGCGGGCGCGGCGACGGCCCGGCGGGTCGCCAGCACGCCGAGCAGCCCGCACGGCACCCACAGCCCGACGTTCATCACGTCCTCCATGCCGCGGGTGCCGAAGATCGCTATCGACCAGGCGATGTCGGCGACGGGGTCGCTCACGCAGGCGCCGAGCCGGGCGGCCGCCCCCGGGTCGGCGGACCTCGGCGACGTCACCGACACGACGAGCGCCACCCACACCGTGAGCGCGAGCGTCGGCCATGGCGCCCAGCCGGCGCGGCGCACCAGCGGGCGCCACGCCGCGAGCGCGAGGACCAGGCCGCCAGCACCCACAGGCCGCGCCCCCATATCGCCTCGACGGGCACGTAACCGGGCACGCCAGGAACGACGCGCCGCGTCCTCGCGGGGTTCGCGGGCCGCTGACCAGAGCCGGTCAGCAACTCCCCCGAAACCCCCCGGAAACCCACAAAACCAGGGGTGAGCGGTAGCCACCTCCCCCGTGGCGCAAAGTTCTCGCAACCTCCATGACGGTAGGCGCGCGATCCCGGGCATCACGTTTTGGAATCGACAACCGGGTAGGGGATGGCGCATGCAGGTCAGGTCCGGAACGTCCGCCAGCCGAACCGCGAAAGGAAGCTCTGGGCAGGCCCCTGACCGGCAGCGACCCGGGAGCGGGGACCGGCGCGCGCCCGGAACGCCGCCCACCGGGTCCGACCGGCCCGCCGCGCCGGAAGCGGCGCACGGCGTGAGACTCGGCCGCATTCCCATTCTCGATGTCGAGCCCCGGGTGGGCTGCGGCGACTGGCCCGCCAAGGCGGTCGTCGGGGAGACGTTCGACGTCAGCGCGACCGTCTTCCGCGAGGGCCACGAGATGTTCGGCGCCGAGGTCGTGCTGCGCGCCCCGGACGGGTCGGTCGGCCGGCCCGTGCGGATGCGGGAGGTCGCGCCCGGCCTGGACCGGTGGGCCGCGCCGGTCGCGGCGACCGAGCCCGGCCTGTGGCACTTCCGGGTCGAGGCGTGGGGCGACCCGATCGCGCACTGGCGGCACGACGCGGAGATCAAGGTGCCGCGCGGCCAGGACGTGGAGCTGATGCTGGCCGAGGGGTCGCTGCTGTTCGCCCGCGCCGCCGAGGGCCTGCCCGCCGTCCACCGGCCCACGTTCGCGCGGCTCGCGGAGACGCTGGCCGACGACACGGTCGCCGTGGCCGACCGCATGGACGCCGCCCGCCATCCCGACGTGCTCGACTTGGAGCGGCGCTACCCCCTGCGCGACCTGCTCACCACGACCGAGTGGCTGCCGCTGGTCGTCCACAGGGAACGGGCGCTGTACGGGTCGTGGTACGAGTTCTTCCCGCGTTCGGAGGGCGCGTCGTTCGACCCGATGGGGCGCCGAGGCCCGATGTCCGGAACGTTCCGCACCGCGATGAAACGGCTTCCCGCGATCGCCGGCATGGGTTTCGACGTGGTGTACCTGCCGCCGATCCACCCCATCGGCCGCACGTTCCGCAAGGGCCCGAACAACACGCTGGACGCCGGCCCGTACGACCCGGGGTCGCCGTGGGCGATCGGCTCCGAGGAGGGCGGGCACGACGCCGTCCATCCCGAGCTGGGGACGCTGGACGACTTCGACGCCTTCGTGTCCCACGCCGCCGACCTGGGCCTGGAGGTCGCGCTCGACCTCGCCCTCCAGTGCTCTCCCGACCATCCGTGGGTGCGGTCGCATCCCGAGTGGTTCACCACCCGCGCGGACGGGACGATCGCCTACGCCGAGAACCCGCCGAAGAAGTACCAGGACATCTACCCCCTGAACTTCGACAACGACCCGGAGGGCATCTACCGGGAGGTGCTGCGGATCGTCCGGCACTGGATGGACCACGGGGTGCGGATCTTCCGGGTGGACAACCCGCACACCAAGCCCGTCCGGTTCTGGGAGCGGCTGCTGGCGGAGGTCGCGGACACCGATCCCGACGTGCTGTTCCTGGCCGAGGCGTTCACCAGGCCCGCGATGATGCACACCCTCGCCAAGATCGGGTTCCACCAGTCCTACACGTACTTCACCTGGCGGAACTCTCGGGAGGAGCTGGAGGAGTACTTCCGTGAGCTGTCCGGGGACGCCGCCAAGTACATGCGGCCCAACTGCTTCGTCAACACCCCCGACATCCTCAACGAGTACCTGGTGCACGGGGGCCGCGCCGCGTTCGAGATCCGGGCGGTGCTGGCCGCGACGCTCTCCCCCACCTGGGGCGTGTACTCCGGGTACGAGCTGATCGAGAACGTCCCGCTGCGGCCGGGCGGCGAGGAGTACAGGGACTCGGAGAAGTACCAGTTCAGGCCGCGCGACTGGGAGACCGCCGAACGGGAGGGACGCAGCATCGCGCCGCTCATCACCCGGCTGAACGAGCTGCGCCGCGCGCACCCCGCCCTCCAGACGCTGCGCACCCTGCGGTTCCACTTCCCGGACCAGCCCGAGCTGATCGCCTTCTCCAAGGCCCACGGCCCGTACTCGCCCGGCGCCCCCGGTGATCCCGCCCCGCTGACCGGGCTCGACGACGTGGTGCTGACCGTGGTCAACCTCAACCCCCACCAGGTGCGCGAGGCGACCGTCCACCTCGACCTGCCCGCGCTCGGCCTGCCGGAGGACGCCCACGGCTTCGAGGTCGTGGACGAGCTGTCCGGCGAGACCTACCACTGGGGCCGGTCCAACTACGTGCGCCTCGACCCGCACGAGCGGCCGGCCCACATCCTCACGCTCCGCAGAGACGAAGAGGCATGAGTTGAACGACGCGAACCACCCCGTGCCCCCGGGGCCCGTGCCGGAAGAGGAGCCCATCACCGAGATCCCGCCGGACGTCGCCGGCGGCACGCCGTTCGAGCCCGTGCCGGACGCGTTCGACCCGGAGACGCCGCGCGACCCCCACTGGTTCAAGACCGCGGTGTTCTACGAGGTGTCGGTACGCGGCTTCGCCGACTCCAACAACGACGGCTACGGCGACCTGCGCGGGCTGATCTCCAAGCTGGACCACCTGCAGTGGCTGGGCGTCGACTGCCTGTGGCTGCTGCCGATCTACCAGTCGCCGCTGAAGGACGGCGGCTACGACATCGCCGACTACACCCGGATCCTGCCGGACTTCGGGGAGCTCGGCGACTTCGTCGAGCTGATCGAGGAGGCGCACGCCCGCGGCATCCGGGTGATCGCCGACCTGGTGATGAACCACACCAGCGACCAGCATCCCTGGTTCCAGGCGTCCCGCACCGATCCGGACGGCCCGTTCGGCGACTTCTACGCGTGGTCGGACGACGACGAGCGCTACCCCGAGGCGCGGATCATCTTCGTCGACACCGAGACCTCGAACTGGACCTACGACCCGGTGCGCGGCCAGTACTACTGGCACCGCTTCTTCTCCCACCAGCCCGACCTGAACTACGACAACCCCGCGGTTCAGGACGCGATGCTGGAGGTGCTGCGGTTCTGGCTGGACCTGGGCATCGACGGGTTCCGCCTGGACGCCGTCCCGTACCTGTACGAGCGGGAGGGCACCAACTGCGAGAACCTGCCCGAGACGCACGCGTACCTGAAGCGGGTCCGGGCGGAGGTGGACCGTCTCTACCCCGACCGGGTGCTGCTGGCGGAGGCGAACCAGTGGCCCGCGGACGTGGTGGAGTACTTCGGCGACCCCGGGGTGGGCGGCGACGAGTGCCACATGGCCTTCCACTTCCCGGTGATGCCGCGGATCTTCATGGCGGTGCGGCGCGAGCAGCGCTATCCCATCTCCGAGATCATGGCGCAGACGCCGAAGATCCCGGAGAACTGCCAGTGGGGCATCTTCCTGCGCAACCACGACGAGCTGACGCTGGAGATGGTCACCGACGAGGAACGCGACTACATGTACGCCGAGTACGCCAAGGATCCCCGGATGAAGGCCAACATCGGGATCAGGCGCCGGCTGGCACCGCTGCTCGACAACGACCGCAACCAGCTGGAGCTGTTCACCGCGCTGCTGCTGTCGCTGCCGGGCTCGCCCGTCCTGTACTACGGGGACGAGATCGGCATGGGCGACAACATCTGGCTGGGCGACCGGGACGCGGTGCGCACCCCGATGCAGTGGACCCCGGACCGCAACGCCGGATTCTCGCTGTGCGACCCGGCGCGGCTCTACCTGCCGGTCATCATGGACCCGATCTACGGCTACCAGGCCGTCAACGTGGAGGCGCAGCGCAACAACCCCGGCTCGCTGCTGCACTGGACCCGCAAGATGATCGAGATCCGGCAGCGGCATCCGGTGTTCGGCGTCGGCTCGTACGTGGAGCTGAGCGCGTCCAATCCCAGCGTGCTGGCGTTCGTCCGGGAGATCGGCGAGGGCGAGTCCAACCACTGGGGCGGCATGGACACCGTCCTGTGCGTGAACAACCTGTCGCGCTTCCCCCAGCCGGTGGAGCTGGATCTGCGCCGGTTCCAGGGGTCGGCGCCGATCGAGTGCATGGGCGGGGTGCGGTTCCCTCCGATCGGGGAACTGCCTTACCTGCTGACGCTGCCCGGGCACGGCTTCTACTGGTTCCTGCTCCCGCCGCCGCCCGGATCGGACGGGTCGCCCGACCCGCGCCGGGCTGCGGACACCGCCGGCGACGAGGCCGGGGGCCGACGAGGTGATTGAGGTGATAGCGCCATGGGCACGCTGGACCGGCCCCTGACGGAGCCGCTCGCCGACTGGCTGCCGCGGCAGCGCTGGTTCGCCGGCAAGGACCGGCCGATCGACGAGGTCACCGTCACCTCCGCCACCGAGCTGGCCACCGTCGACGAGCCGGGCGGGCCGGTGCTGGAGCACGTGGTGGCGGAGGTCCGCCAGGGCGATGTCACCGACCGCTACCAGCTCCTGATCGGGATCCGCACCGGCGACCTGCCGGAGCGGGTCCGGGCGGGCCAGATCTACGAGTCGCCCGAGGCGACGCACCTGTACGAGGCGGTCCACGATCCCGGCCTCACCCGCGTGCTGCTGGAGGGGATGGCGAACGAGGCCACGATCGGGCCGCTGCGGTTCCGCCGGGCGCCCGGCGCCGAGATCGACTCCGGCCTGACCGGAATCCCGGTGTCGGTCGAGCAGACCAACACCTCGGTGATCTTCGGGGAGTCCTATATCTGCAAGCTGTTCCGCAGGCTGTCGCCGGGGGTCGATCCGGACCTGGAGGTCAGCCTGGCGCTGACCGAGGCGGGCAGCACGCATGTCGCCCCGGTGCACGGCTGGATCGAGCTGGTGGAGGACGGCGCCGGTCACGAGCCGGTGACGCTGGCGCTGCTGTCGGAGTACCTGCGCACCGGCACCGACGGCTGGCAGCTCGCGATCACCAGCGTGCGGGACTGGCTGGCCTCTCCCGACACCGACGGGCAGGGCCGGTACCCGGGAGGCGGGCCGGACTCGGGCGTCGCCCCGGGACCCGCCGCCACTCGTGGGCCCGTCCCGGGACCTCCGGGGACGCGGCGGCCCAGCTTCGAGGAGGAGGCGGCCAAGGCCGAGGCCGCGGAGGAGCCCGAGCCGGAGCTGGACGCGGGCGCGGCCGGCGGCGACTTCGCGGCCGAGGCGGAACGGCTCGGCGCGGCCACCGCGGCGGTGCACCGCGACCTGGCGGTGGCGTTCGGCGTCACGATGGCGCCTCCCGAGGACGTCCGCGAGATGGTCGCCGCCATGCACCGGCAGCTCGCGGAGGTGTGCCGGACGGTGCCCGAGCTGGAACGGTACGCCGGGCCGATCGGCCGGGCCTTCGACGAGCTGGCCGAGTCCGCCGGGGAGGTGCCGCTGCAGCGCGTCCACGGCGACTACCACCTCGGGCAGGTCATGCGTACCGAGAAGGGCTGGGTGCTGCTGGACTTCGAGGGCGAGCCCGCCCGGCCGTACGATGAGCGCCGCGCCGTGGCCAACCCGCTGCGGGACGTGGCCGGGATGCTGCGCTCCTTCGAGTACGCGGCGCGTTTCCTGCCCGCCGCCGACGCCAGCCTGTCCCCCGAGACCGCGCACACGCTGGAGCTGCGCGCGCGGGCCTGGGCCGACCGCAACCGGGACGCGTTCTGCCGCGGCTACGCGGAGGCGGGCGGCGCCGATCCCGCGGCCAACACGGTCCTGGTCCGCGCGCTGGAGCTGGACAAGGCCGTGTACGAGATCCGCTACGAGGCGCAGAACCGGCCCTCCTGGCTGCCCGTCCCCCTGAGGTCGCTCGCACATCTCGCCCCGGAGGACTGACCCCCGCGGCTACAGGTCGATGGCGTAGTCGAGCAGCACGCGGTCGGCGGGGATCACGATGTCGCGGCACACCTCCATGACGCGCGGCCCCGACAGCATGCGGCGGGTGATGGTGAGCACGGGGACGCCGCCGGTCATCCGCAGCGTCTCGGCCTCTTCGGGAGTCGGCATCCGGGAGCCCACCGACTCCTCCACCCGGGTCGGCGGGTGGCCGAGGAACGCGAGCTGGGCCAGGGTGCCGCCGGGCCACGGCTCGTTCGCCGGATCGGCGACCGGGGTGCCGCCGACCACGTCCCAGGGCAGGTAGTTCACCGAGATCTGCTGCGGCTCGCCCCGCGCGTGGAACACGAAGCGGCGGCGCAGCACCTCGGTGCCCGGCGGCACCTCCAGCAGCGCGGCGACCTCGGCTCCGGCCCCGGTCCGGGTGAACTCGCGGTCCAGCCGGTACTCGTTCCAGGAGATCCGCTGGTCATGGGTGAAGGTGGTGGCGGGCACGGCCAGCGGCTTGGCGACGACGGCGCGGTACCGGTCCATCGCCACCCGCCTGACCGGGGGCGTCACCTTCACGATCGTCCCGCCGCCCCGGCGGGTCTCCACCAGCCCCTCCCCGCGCAGCAGGGCGATCGCCTGCCGCGCCACGATCTCCGACACGCCGTGCTCCGCGCACAGCTCCGACATCGTCGGAAGCCGGGCGCCCTGCGGGTAGCGGCCGTCCCGGATCTGGCCCCGGAGCAGCTCGGCAATACGCAGGTAGGCCGGACGGTCCGGCACCGGCATCACCTTCCCTCGTACCCGGCGCGCCGCGCCCCCGTCACGGCGCGTCGTCGGACCCGGGCCGCCGCTCCCAGGCCGGCTTCCCCTCCTTTCCGCTCTTCCGCTAACCCGAGGGGGACGGTCCGCTTACGGACAGCTTGACACCTCTTAGGCCGAGTAAGACTTTTGTATACAGAAGAACCTCCTCGAGGAAAGGACGACCTGGATGGGCGACTTCGAGGATCTGAAGGCGGCCATCGAGGCGGAGTTCCCCGGCTGGCTGGTGTGGCGCAGCGACGCCGGCCGCTGGTACGCCACCCGCAGCGGCGACCTCACCGACGCGCAACTCCAGGCGGGCCACGCGATGACGGTGGCGGCCGACGACGCGGCGGGGCTGCGCGATCTGCTGATCGATCAGGCGAGGCGGAACGGCGGTCACGGCTGAGGGAGAGGGGACGGCCTTGTACCCCCCGGGTGACGGGGGGCGTCCCCCGGAAGGGGGATGGGCCCGGTCCGTGGACGGGGGCGGACCGGGCCTTCGAGGTCGGGGGGCCGTGGCCCGTTCCTAGGTGAAAGTCGCCGATCCCGGGGCATTCCTAGGGGCGTACGCGCACGCTTGGGCATACGACGACCCCCGGAGCGAGGAGGCCATGGGCTCATGGCACGGGTGACACGTGAGGAGATCGAGAAGCTGGTCGGGGGCGAGCACCACGATCCGCACGGTGTCCTCGGCGCCCATCCGGAACGGGAGGGGGTCACCGTCCGCGCGTTGCGTCCCCTCGCCGAGCGCGTCGAGGTCGTGCTGCCCAACGGCGACCGCCACAAGCTGCGCCACTACCACGAGGGCGTCTTCGTCGGCACGCTGCCGCCGGAGGCGTCCCTTGCGGGGGATTCCTCCGACACCGCGCCGCTCGCCGTGCCCGACTACCGCCTCGCGGTGACCTACGGCGACGGTGACGAGCTCATCCAGGACGACCCGTACCGGCACCTGCCCACCCTCGGCGAGCTGGACCTGCACCTGATCAGCGAGGGACGGCACGAGGAGCTGTGGAAGGCGCTGGGGGCGCAGGTGCGCACCTATGCCTCCGCGTTCGGCGCGGTGACCGGCACCGGGTTCGCGGTGTGGGCGCCGAACGCGCGGGGCGTGCGCGTGGTGGGCGACTTCAACCACTGGGACGGACGGGCGCACCCGATGCGCTCGCTGGGCTCCACAGGCGTGTGGGAGCTGTTCATTCCCGGAGTCGACGACGGGGAGGTCTACAAGTACGAGGTGCTCGGCGCGGACGGGCAGTGGCGGCTCAAGGCCGACCCCATGGCTCGGGCCACCGAGGTGCCCCCGGCCACGGGCTCGAAGGTGTTCACGTCCCGGTACGAGTGGGCCGACGGCGGGTGGATGACCCGCCGCAAGGAACGCTCGTGGGTGAGCGAGCCGATGAGCGTGTACGAGGTGCACCTGGGCTCGTGGCGCGCGGGCCTGAGCTACCGGGACCTGGCCAAGGAACTCACCCAGTACGTGAGCGACATGGGCTTCACCCACGTGGAGCTGCTCCCCGTCGCGGAACACCCCTACGGGCCGTCGTGGGGGTATCAGGTGACGTCGTACTACGCGCCCACCTCGCGCTTCGGCGACCCCGACGACTTCCGGCACCTCGTGGACAGCCTGCACCAGGCCGGGATCGGTGTCATCGTCGACTGGGTGCCCGCGCACTTCCCCAAGGACGAGTGGGCGCTGGCGCGTTTCGACGGCACCCCGCTGTACGAGCACGAGGACCCGGCGCGCGGCGAGCACCCCGACTGGGGGACGCTGGTGTTCAACTTCGGCCGCGCGGAGGTCCGCAACTTCCTGGTGGCCAACGCCCTCTACTGGCTGGAGGAGTTCCACATCGACGGGCTGCGCGTCGATGCCGTGGCCTCGATGCTCTATCTGGACTACTCCCGCGAGGACGGCGAGTGGACGCCCAACATCTACGGCGGGCGGGAGAACCTGGAGGCCATCTCCTTCCTCCAGGAGATGAACGCCACCGCCTACAAGCGCAACCCCGGCATCATGACGATCGCCGAGGAGTCCACGGCCTGGCCCGGCGTGTCCCGTCCCACCCACCTGGGCGGGCTCGGCTTCGGCTTCAAATGGAACATGGGGTGGATGCACGACACGCTGGAGTACCTGCGGCACGACCCCGTCTTCCGCAGCTACCACCACGGCGAGATCACGTTCTCGCTGGTCTACGCCTTCTCCGAGAACTACGTGCTGCCGCTGTCCCATGACGAGGTGGTGCATCTCAAGGGGTCGCTGCTGGGCAAGATGCCCGGCGACACCTGGCAGAAGTTCGCGGGCCTGCGCGTCCTGCTCGCGTACATGTGGTCGCACCCGGGCAAGCAACTGCTGTTCATGGGGTCGGAGTTCGGGCAGGGCGCCGAGTGGGCCGAGGAGCGGTCGCTGGACTGGTGGCTGCTGCACGACGCCTCCGAAGGCGCCAACCATCTCGGCGTCCAGAGGCTCGTCCGCGACCTGAACCACCTCTACAAGTCCCAGCCCGCGCTGTACAGCATGGACACCGTCCCGGAGGGCTTCCGCTGGATCGACGCCAACGACGCCGCCGGCAACACCCTCACCTACCTGCGTTACGGCAGCACCGAGCCGGAGGTGATGCGGCAGCCGGTCGTGGCGTGCGTGGTGAACTTCTCCGGCGCGCCGCACGAGAACTACCGGGTGGGTCTCCCCCACTCCGGTCCCTGGCGCGAACTGCTCAACACCGACGCGTACGAATACGGCGGCAGTGGCGTAGGGAACCTGGGACGGGTCCAGGCGACCGACGAGCCGCAGCACGCGATGCCCGCGTCCGCTCTCATCCGCGTTCCGCCCCTCGGAGCCGTCTTCCTGGCCCCGGAGGCCCCAGAGGCCCCAGAGGCAGGCTAGAGACAGCTCAGCAGCCAGCGCGGCCCCACGACCGACGCCCCGGCGGCCTCGCTGCGCGCGCGAAGCTCGCGGTCCGCGGTGACGACCAGATAGTCGGCGTCCGGATCCCGCCGGCCGACCAGGTCGACGATCTGGTCGTCGCCGCTGCCCTGTGCGGCCACGACCCGTACCCCGTCCGAGGGCTCACCCGCGATGCTCCGGGCCTCGCCCTCCACCACCAGCACGATCTCGGGGAAGCAGCTGTCGTACGGGACGACGCCCGCGGGCAGGCCCGACACGCCTTCCTTCAGGGCGGCCAGGTCGTCGCGCAGGCGCGCGTTGGCGGCGGGCCTGTCCTTCCACCAGCCGTCCGCCCTGGCACCGACCACGTTCGCCGCGTCCACCACCAGCACCAGCCGCCTGAGCGACTTGCGCAACCGCGGCCAGGCCCGTTCGAAGGGCGGGAACAGGCGCTTGTCGGTGACCTTGTCCTCCGTCACCCACGCCGCCTTCCGCGTCTCCCTGGACGCGGGACGCACCTGTTCCAGTTCGGGGACACGGCCGACCACGGAGGCGAACTGCCAGCCGCCATGGTCCTCCACCAGGATGCCGTGCACTTCGACCCGCCGCGTGTCCAGCGTGCATTCCTCGGCGGTCTCGCGCAGCGCGCCCGACACCGGGTCCTCGTTGCTGTGGATGGCGCCGCCGAACATGCCCCACGTCCCGCCGCCGATGCCCCACCAGGCCCGTTGCTGGAGCAGCACCCAGACCTGGCCGTCGGGGTCACGGTGGTAGGCCATCAGCCCAGCCGCGCCGAACCGGCCCCAATGCGAGTGCCCGCGCTCGCATTGGGCCCAGCCGTCACCGTCGCCTCCCATGGGGAGACCCTAGCGGCCAGCGCATAAGGTGGGTCCATGGTCGATCCCGGCACAGTCGTCAGCATCATCCAGCAGGCACGCGAGCGGCGCACCGCGCCCCTGATCCTGGAGCTCGACCTGACCGACGGGATGGTGGAGGCGGCACCCGCCGACCCCCTGTCCGCGCTGATGTCGATACGCCGCAACCAGCTGCGGGACGTCCTGGACGGGCTGCGCCGGGCACGCGGCGACGACCGGGTGAAGGCTCTGGTGGTCAAGATCACCGGCGGGATCGGCCTGGCGGTGGTACAGGAGCTGCGCGAGGCCGTCCAGGCGGTACGGGACGCGGGCACGCTCACCGTCGCCTGGGCGGAGAGCTTCGGCGAGGCCGGGCGCGGCACCGTCCCCTACTACCTGGCGTCGGTGTTCGAACGGGTGTACGTCCAGCCGTCCGGTGACGTGGGCCTGATGGGCCTGGCGCTGGAGGAGCCGTTCTTCGCCGGGGCGCTGGAGAAGGCGGGCATCCAGCCCAGGTTCGCGCAGCGGCACGAGTACAAGACCGCGGCCAACACCTTCGTCGAGAAGGGTTACACGCCCGCGCACCGCGAGTCGTCCCAGCGCGTGGTCACCTCCGTCACCGAACAGGTCATCGACGGGATCGCCACCGGGCGCGGGCTGAGCCGGGAGCGGGTGCGGGAGCTGATGGACCGCGGCCCCCTGCTGGCGGACGAGGCCCTGGAGGCCGGGCTGGTCGACAGGCTCGGCTACCGCGACGAGGTCTACGCCGACGTGCGCGCCCAGGTCGGCGACGACGCCCAGCTTCGCTACCTCGCCCGCTACAACCGCGCCCACGGCCTCGCCAAGCGGCTGCCGCGGCCGGGCAAGAACGACGCCATCGCCCTGATCAACGGGCAGGGCCCGATCCGGCTCGGCCGCAGCGGGCGCGGCGGCCCCCTGCCCGGCCAGGGCACCGCGATGGGCTCGGACACCATCGGCGCCGCCCTGCGCGCCGCCGTCCGCGACGACCGGGTCAAGGCGATCGTGTTCCGGGTGAACAGCCCCGGCGGCTCCGCGGTGGCCTCCGACGCGATCTGGCGGGAGGTGGTGCTGGCGCGCAAGGCGGGCAAACCCGTGATCGTCTCGATGGGCAACGTGGCCGCGTCCGGCGGCTACTACGTGGCGATGGCCGCCGACACCATCGTCGCCCAGCCCGGCACCCTCACCGGGTCGATCGGGGTGGTGTTCGGCAAGCCCGTGATCAACGGGCTGCTGGACCGGGCCGGGATCGGGATGGGCAGCGTCGCCGAGGGCGAGCACTCCCGGCTGCTCAGCGTCACCAAGGACTTCAGCTCCTCGGAGTGGGAACGCGTCGACGCGCTGCTCGACCGGATCTACGACGACTTCACCGCCAAGGCCGCCGAGGGCCGCGGCCTGTCGAGGGAACGGATGGACGAGCTGGCCCGCGGCCGCGTCTGGACCGGCGCCGACGCCAAGGCCAACGGTCTCGTGGACGAGCTGGGCGGCCTCGACCTGGCGTTCGACCTGGCGCGCGAGCGCGCCAGGCTGCCCGAGGACGCCCCGATCCGCGCGTACCCGCAGGTGTCGCCGCTGGAGCGGCTGCGCCAGCCGGAGTCCAGCGAGGACCGCACCGCCGCCCGCGCCCGCTTCGACGCCTGGGGTTCGCTGGGCGGCCTGGCGGCGCGGCTGGGGCTGCCCGCGACCGGCCCGCTGACCCTGCCGGGCGCCTGGGAGATCCGCTGACGGCCCTCACCGGCTACACCGACGCGATCTCCTGCTTCGCGACCGGTGTGGCCGTCCTCACCGTCCGGGACGGGCGTGACGACATCGGCACGACCGTCACCTCGCTCATGTCGGTCTCCCTGGACCCGCCCATGATCGCGGTCGGGGTCGCGTCCGGTTCGTACCTGACCGAGGTGCTGACCGTCCAGGACCGCTGGGCCGTCACCGTGCTGAGCGCCGGGCAGCGCGCCCTGGCCGGGCGGTTCGCCGCCGAGGGCCGTCCCGGCGCCCGCATCCTCCTGGCCGCCGAGCCGCATCACCGCGGCCCGGAGTCGGACGCGCTGATCCCCGACCACGGCCTCACCGCCCTGGAGTGCGAGACCCGCGACCGCGTCGAGGCCGGCGACCACACGCTGTTCCTGGCGGAGGTGCTGTCGGCCGACTACGTGACCCGCGACGCGACGCCTCTCATCCGCGTCAACCGCCGCTACGTCACACCGTCCTAGCCCCCGCCTTCCAGACGGCGAACGTCTGCGGGACGCCGGGCCGGTAGGCGAGGTGGATGTGGGACGGGGCGTCCAGCACCTGCACGTCCGCGCGTGCGCCCACGTCCAGGTGGCCCACGTCGGTGCGGCGCAGGGCCGCCGCGCCTCCGGCCGTGGCGGACCAGACGGCCTCCGCCGGGGTCATGCGCATGTCCCGTACGGCGACCGCGATGCAGAAGGCCATGCTGGAGCTGTAGCAGGAGCCGGGGTTGCAGTCGGTGGCGAGGGCGACGGTCGCGCCCGCGTCCAGGAGGCGGCGGGCGTCGGGGTAGGGCTGGCGGGTGGAGAACTCGACCCCCGGCAGGAGGGTCGCGACGGTTCGCGAGCCCGCGAGAGCGTCGACGTCGTCATCGGTGAGGAACGTGCAGTGGTCGGCGGACGCCGCGTCCAGCTCCACGGCGAGCCGGACGCCCGGTCCGGCGTGGAGCTGGTTGGCGTGGAGGCGCGGCAGCAGGCCCGCGCCGACGCCCGCGCGCAGGATCTCGCGGGCCTGGTCGGCGTCGAACGCGCCTTTCTCGCAGAAGACGTCGATCCAGCGGGCGTGCGGGGCGCAGGCGGCCAGCATCTCGGTCGAGACCAGCCGCGCGTAGCCCTGCGGGTCGTCGCCGTACTCGGACGGGACGACGTGCGCGCCCAGGAACGTCACCTCGTCGGCGACCTCGGCCGCGATGCGCACGGCGCGCTCCTCCTGCGCGACCGACAGTCCGTAGCCGGACTTGCATTCCACGGTGGTGGTCCCCTGCCGGGCCATCTCGGCGACGAGGCGGCGCAGGTTGGCCCGCAGGTCGTCGTCGGTGGCGGCGCGGGTCCTGGCGACGGTGGTGCGGATGCCTCCCGCCGCGTACGGGCGGCCGCTCATCCGGGCGGCGAACTCCGCGGCGCGCTCGCCCGCGAACACCAGGTGGGCGTGCGAGTCCACGAACCCGGGCAGGACGGCCCGGCCCCCGGCGTCGTACGACTCGTCGGCGGCGGGCACCGCTGAGGAGGGCCCGACCCAGGCGATCACACCGCCGTCGATCACCAGTGCCGCGTCCGCGAGCAGCCCCAGCGGGCCCTCGCCCAGGCCGGGACGGTTGGTGACCAGCTCCCCGATGTTGATGATCGCGATGCTCACCCGTTCAGGGTCGCATGGAGGTCACCACGAGGGAGGAGGCGGAGGGCCTCCTTGGCCCGGCGGCGGGTACCCGTGCCCGGAAGGAGGGGGCGGCGGGTAAGGCGCGGGTGGCGGCGGCGCGCCCTGCGGCGCGGGCGGGTAGGCGGGCTGCGGCGGATACTGCGGCTGCGGCTGCGGCGGATAGGGAACGCCCGGCTGCGGCGGGTACGGCGCGCCGACCGGGGCCGGAGGCTGACCCGGCATGGGCTGGCCGGGCATGGGCGGATACGGCGGGCCCATCGGCGGCATGCCCGGACCGGGGGGCATGCCGGAACGCTTGCTTCCGCCCGACACCGCCTTGGCGATGGCACCGACGATCAGGAGCACGACCGCGATCCCACCGAACAGGACGAGGCGCCCGATGCCGCGGCCACGGCGGAACCCGGTCCCGCTGTCGGTGTCGGTGCCGGTGGCCGGCGGCGTGTAGGAGGACGACGGCGTCGGCGCCGCCGTCGTCGCCGAGGGGGAGGGAGCCGACCTCTGCAGCGACAGCAGCATGGCGTTGAGGGAGGTGGTCAGGTCCCCGGTCCGGCGCCCGGTCCGCTGGAACTCCGAGGCGGCCAGGGACAGGGACGACCGCGTGTAGCCGGAGGTCGGGCCCGCGTTGTAGTAGAGGTAGTCGATCGAGGGGTTGTACCCGATCACCAGCATGTCCGGCCGCGTGCGCCTGCTGGTGACCCACGAGCCGAAGGCGACCTGTGTGGCGGGCCGGCGCGCGGTGAGGATCCGTACGGGGCCGGGCAGCGCGTTGGCGACGCTGCGCACGACGGAGGTGCGCAGGACACCGGCCGAGTCGACCACCTCGGCGGGAGCCGCCGCGGTGGCCGGTGGGGCCGCCATCGCCCCGAGCATCGTGAACACCGCAGCGAGCAGCAGTAAACGCCGCATCATCAGGCACATCCCCGCTCAAGAGAGAATCCGGGCACAGCAGGTAACCACAGGCGGGGACGGCCGCGCCGGGAAACGAGCGGATCAGTGGCCGAGCGCCGCGATGGCGTCGCGCAGGGATCCGGCGACGTCGTCCACCAGCAGGTGCCGCCCGTCCCGGACGATCTCACGGCCCGATACGACGACAGAGCGCACATCGGCGGCCGTCGCCGCGAACACCGCCGTTTCAGCGGCGAGAGCAGGTCCAGGGCCGACGGTACGGACGGAGTCGAGCGCGACCGTGACCAGATCGGCGTAGGCGCCGGGTTCCAGCCGCCCCGCCTCGGGCCAGCCGAGGGCGTAGTGGCCGTTCCAGGTCGCGGCGGCGAGCAGTTCCCCGGCCGTCCAGTGGCCGCGCTCGCGGGTCCGCAGCCGCTCGTTCAGCTCGACCGCGCGGGCCTCCTCGAACAGGTCGATCATCGCGTGCTGGTCCGAGCCGAGGCAGATGGGGGATCCGGCGCGGGACAGCGCGCGAGCGGGGCCGATGCCGTCGGCGAGGTCCCGCTCGGTGGTGGGGCACATGCACACACCGGTCATGGTGGTGCCCAGCAGGCCGATGTCGTCGGAGGTGAGGTGGGTGGCGTGGACGGCCACGGTGCGGGCGCCCAGCGCTCCGCACTCGGCCAGGAGACGAGTGGGGGTGACGCCGTACGCCTCCTGGCACGCCTCGTTCTCCGCCGGTTGCTCGGACAGGTGGACGTGCAGCGGCGCTCGGCGCTCCTTGGCCCACCCGGCGACGGAGCGGATCTGCTCGGGCGGGACGGCCCGCACGGAATGGATCGCGGCGCCGACGCGGGCGTGCGACCGCCCGCCCTTGTCGGTGTGCTCGTACAGGCTGTCCACGCGGCGCGCCCAGTTGCCCACGCTGCCGTCGCCGAACCGCAGTTGCGGGCCCATGAGGGGCCGGTCGATGCCGCCCGTGAGGTAGCAGGTGTCGAGCAGGGTGATCCGGATGCCGGCGTCCGCCGCCGCGGCGATCAGCACCTCCCCCATGGCGTTGGGGTCGTCGTACGGGTCGCCGCCCGGCCTGTGGTGCAGGTAGTGGAACTCGCCCACGCAGCTGATCCCGGCGAGGGCCATCTCGGCGTAGACGGCCGTGGCGAGCGCGCGATAGGCGTCGGGGCCGATCCGGTCGGCGACCCTGTACATCTGGTCGCGCCACGTCCAGAAGGTGCCGGGCCCGCGCGGCGGACCGGATCCGCCCGGCCGGGCCGGCTCGGCCTGGACGCGGCCTCGGAGGGCGCGGTGGAAGGCGTGGGAGTGGGCGTCGGCCAGGCCGGGGAGGGTCAGACCACGGAGGACGGGGGTCCCCGGAGGGGCCGGCACGCCGCGGGTGACGCTGGTGAAGCGCTCGCCGTCGGCCTCGATGAGCACGTCGGCGGCCACCTCGTCCCCAAGCCAGGCGAACTCGGCGAACCACTGCATAGCGAATGTCCTACCCGGCGGCGACGTCGTCGAGCACGGCGGCGAGGGCCTCCACACCGGCCAGGCAGTCGTCCGGCTCGGCGTGCTCGGCGGGCGCGTGCGACACCCCGGTCGGGTTCCGGACGAACAGCATCGCGGTGGGCATCCGCGCGGCCAGGATCCCCGCGTCATGGCCAGCGCCCGTGGGCAGGACGGGCGCGCCGCCGAGGACCCCGGCGACCCGGTCACGGAGAGCGGTGTCGAACCCGACGACGGGGGTGTAGGACTCCTCGGCGAGGTCCACGGTGACCCCGTGCTCACGGGCGGCGCGGCGGGCCTCCTCCCGGACCTCCGCCACGGTCGCCCGCACGGACTCGTCGGCGGGGCCGCGGGCGTCCAGCCAGGCGGTGACGGCGGACGGGATGGCGTTCACCCCGTTCGGCACCACCTCGACCCGGCCGACCGTCGCCAGCGTCCCGTGGCGGACGGCGGCCCGGCGCGCGGCCTGCACCATCTCCGCGAAGGGGAGCATGGGGTCGCGGCGGTCGGCCAGAAGGGTCGTGCCCGCGTGGTTCCCCTCCCCCGCGAACCCGAACCGCCACCGGCCGTGCGGGACGATCGCGCTCGCCACCCCTACGGGCCGGTCCTCGCGCAGGGCGCGGCCCTGCTCGACGTGCAGTTCGATGAAGCAGCCGATCCGGGACAGCAGGCCGGGGTCCTCGCCGATGCGTTCCGGGTCCAAGCCGTTCGCGGCGAGCACGCTCGCGAGCGGGAGCCCGTCGCGGTCGCGCAGGCCACGGGCACGTTCGGGACCGATCGCACCGGTGAGGAGGCGCGACCCCAGGCACGCCACGCCGAACCTGGCCCCCTCCTCCTCGGCGAACGCCGCGACCCCGATGGGACGGCCCGGGCGCGCGCCGCGCTCGCGGAGCAGGTCGATCGCGGCGAACGCCGACACGATGCCGAGCGGCCCGTCGTACGCGCCGCCGCCCGGCACCGAGTCCAGATGGCTCCCGGTCAGGACCGCCGGGCCGCGCGCGCCCTCCGGGTACCACCAGGCGAACAGGTTGCCGTTCGCGTCGCCCTCCACGGCCAGGTCGCGGCGGAGCGCCTCGTCCCTGAACCAGTCCCGGCACTCCAGCTCGGCGGGGGTCCAGGCGAACCGGTGATAACCCCCGCTCTCGGCGTCCCGCCCGATGGGCAGCAACGCCTCCCACATCTCCGTGAAGCTCATGACTCCTGCATGGGGATCCGCACGCCGCGTTCGGCGGCGACCTCCCGGGCGCGCTCGTAGCCCGCGTCGGCGTGCCGCATCACGCCGGTGCCGGGGTCGTTGGTCAGGACGCGTTCGAGCTTCCGCGCGGCCAGCTCGGTGCCGTCCGCGACGCACACCTGACCGGCGTGGACGGACCGCCCGATGCCGACGCCGCCGCCGTGGTGGATCGACACCCATGTCGCGCCGGACGAGGTGTTGAGCAGGGCGTTCAGCAGCGGCCAGTCGGCGATCGCGTCCGAGCCGTCCGCCATCGCCTCGGTCTCCCGGTACGGGGACGCCACCGAGCCGGCGTCGAGATGGTCGCGGCCCAGCGCCAGCGGCGCGCTGATCTCGCCCCGCGCCACCAGGTCGTTGAACACGGCCCCGGCCTTGTCGCGCTCCCCGTACCCGAGCCAGCAGATCCGCGACGGCAGGCCCTGGAAGCGCACCCGCTCCCCCGCCATCCTGATCCACCGCGCCAGCGCCTCGTTCTCCGGGAACAGGTCGAGGATCGCCCGGTCGGTGCGGGCGATGTCGGCGGGGTCGCCGGACAGCGCCGCCCACCGGAACGGGCCCTTGCCCTCGCAGAACAGCGGCCGGATGTGCGCGGGCACGAACCCGGGGAACGCGAACGCCCGGTCGTAGCCCGCCAGCCGCGCCTCACCGCGGATCGAGTTGCCGTAGTCGAAGACCTCCGCGCCCCCGTCCAGGAACCCGACCATCGCCTCGACGTGGACGGCCATGGACGCGCGGGCCCTGGCGACGAAACCCTCCCGGTCCTTGTCGCGCTCGTCGGCCCAGTCCTCGAACGCGACGCCGCTCGGCAGGTACCGCAGCGGGTCGTGCGCGCTGGTCTGGTCGGTGACGATGTCGATCGGCGCGCCCCGGCGCAGCACCTCCGGGACGACGTCGGCGGCGTTGCCGAGCACGGCGATCGACAGCGCGCGCCTCTGCGCCTTCGCCTCCTCCGCCATCCGCAGGGCCTCGTCCAGCGAGCCGGCCCGCACATCGCAGTAGCGGTGCTCGACGCGCCGCTCGATCCGGGACGGGTCGCACTCCACGCAGATCGCGACGCCGCCGTTCATCGTCACGGCCAGCGGCTGCGCCCCGCCCATCCCGCCGAGCCCCGCGGTCAGCGTGATCGTCCCGGCGAGGGACCCGCCGAACCTCTTGCCCGCGACGGCGGCGAACGTCTCGTAGGTCCCCTGGAGGATGCCCTGCGTGCCGATGTAGATCCACGAACCCGCGGTCATCTGCCCGAACATGGTCAGCCCGAGCGCCTCCAGCCTGCGGAACTCCTCCCACGTCGCCCACTGCGGCACCAGGTTGGAGTTGGCCAGCAGCACCCGCGGCGCCCACTCGTGCGTGCGGAAGACCCCGACCGGCCTGCCGGACTGGACGAGCAGCGTCTCGTCCCCCTCCAGATCGGCCAGCGACCGGGCGATCGCGTCGAACGAGGCCCAGTCGCGGGCCGCCCTCCCCGAGCCCCCGTACACGATCAGCTCGTCGGGATGCTCGGCCACCTCGGGGTCGAGGTTGTTCATCAGCATGCGCAGGGCCGCCTCCTGCGGCCAGCCCTTGGCATGCGTCAGCGAGGTTCCGCGCGGCGCGCGCACGGGACGGGGACCGGACATGTGACGTCTCCTTAGGCGAGTCGGCCGGTGACGGATTCGGCTGCGGCCACCAGCGTCCCGTCCCGCACCAGCTCGGTCGCTGCGGCGATCTCTGGAGCCAGGTAGCGGTCGGGCCCGGGGCCGGGCACCCGCTCGCGCAGAGCGGCGACCACGGCGGCGGTGGCCGGTCCGGGACGCAGCGGGCGGCGCAGGTCGAGGGCGCGGGCGGCGGTGAGGATCTCGATCCCGACCACCTGGGCGAGCCCGTCCACCGCGCGGCGCAGCTTGCGGGCGGCGTTCCAGCCCATCGAGACGTGGTCCTCCTGCATCGCCGAGCTGGGGATCGAGTCGGCGGACGCGGGCACCGCCAGCCGCTTCAGCTCGGAGACCAGCGCCGCCTGGGTGTACTGGGCGATCATGTGCCCGGAGTCGACCCCCGGATCGTCGGCGAGGAACGCGGGCAGGCCGCCCGAGCGCGCCCGGTCGAGCATCCGGTCGGTGCGCCGCTCCGACATCGACGCCACGTCCGCGACCGGGATGGCCAGGAAGTCCAGCACGTAGGCGATGGGCGCGCCGTGGAAGTTGCCGTTGGACTCCACCCTCCCGTCCGGAAGCACCACCGGGTTGTCGACGGCGCTCGCCAGCTCCCGGGACGCCACCAGCTCGGCGTGCGCCAGCGTGTCGCGGGCCGCGCCGTTCACCTGGGGCGAGCAGCGCAGCGAGTAGGCGTCCTGCACCCGCGTGCAGTCGGGCCCGCGATGCGATTCCATGATCTCCGAGCCGGCCAGCAGCGCCCGCAGGTTGGCGGCCGACCTGCCCTGCCCCGGATGCGGTCGCAGCGCGTGCAGGTCCTCGGCGAACACCCGATCGGTCCCCAGCAGCGCCTCGACGGACATCGCGGCGGCCAGGTCGGCGGCGGTGAGCAGCCGGGACAGGTCGCGTATCGCCAGGACGAGCATGCCGAGCATCCCGTCGGTCCCGTTCAGCAGGGCGAGCCCCTCCTTGGCGCCCAGCGTGACCGGCTCGATCCCGGCCTCGGCCAGCGCGCTCGCGGCCGGCCGCAGCTCACCCGCCGCGTCCCTCACCTCGCCCTCGCCGATCAGCGCGAGCGCGACATGGGCGAGCGGGGCGAGGTCCCCCGAGCATCCCAGGCTGCCGTGCTCGTGCACGACCGGGGTGATGCCCGCGTTGAGCAGCGCCGCGAGCGTCCTCGCCGTCACCGGCTGGACGCCCGTGCGTCCCGTGGCCAGGGTCCGCAGCCGCAGCAGCATCAGCGCCCGCACGACCTCCCGCTCCACCTCCGGCCCCGACCCCGCCGCGTGCGACCGGACGATGTTCAGCTGGAGCCGCGCCCTCAGCTCGGGCGCGATATGCCGGGTCGCCAGGGCGCCGAACCCGGTCGACACCCCGTACACCGGCAGCGGGCGGGACGCCAGCTCCTCGATGTGCGCCCGCGCCTCCCCGATCAGCCTCACCGCCCGATCGGTCAGCACGACCTTCGCCCCGTCCCTGGCCACCGCCTCGACCTGCGCGAAGGCGAGCGGCTCGGGCCCCACCTCGACCATGCCGTCTTCCATACCCCCATTGCACAGGCCAGACGTGGGCGCGCGGGACCGGCCCCGACCGCATACCGTCTCGGATACGAGACCTGTGGGGGACACTGGGGCCATGAGCCAAGCCCCCGCCGCCCGCCGGGCGCTCGCCGTCCTGCGCCTGCTCGCGGCCTCGGCGGGCCCCCTCCCCGCCTCCGCGATCGCCCGCGACCTCGGCCTGCCGCGCTCCACCACCTACCACCTGCTCGCCGCCATGGCCGAGGACGGCTTCGTGGCCCACGTCCCGGAGGAACGCCGCTGGGGCCTGGGCGTCGCCGCGTTCGAGATCGGCTCGGCGTACCTGCGGCACGGCCCCCTGGAACGCCTGGCGCGGCCCCTGCTGCGCCGCCTGGTCGACAGGGTCGGCGAGATCGTCCAGCTCGGCGTCCTGCACGGCGCGGAGACCCTCTACCTGCTCAAGGAGCAACCGCCCCGGCACGTCACCCTCGTCACCGACGTCGGCGTCCGGATGCCCGCCCACCTCACCGCCAGCGGACGCTCGATGCTCGCGCACCTGCCACCGGCCCAGCTGCGCGCCCTGTTCCCCGGCCCGTTCGTCACCCGGACGGGCCACGGTCCCACGTCCCTGCGCGAACTACGCCGCGGCCTGCGAGAGGACGCCCGGCGCGGCTGGTCCATGGAGGACGGCTACATCACCGAGGGCCTGGCCAGCATCGCCGCCTGCGCCTTCGACCACAACGCCCATCCCACCGCCGCCATCACCCTCACCTTCCGGCGCGCCGACCACCCCGTAGAGACCTGGCCCGACCTGGCCGCCCCCGTCCAGGCCACGGCCGCCGCCCTCACCGCCCGCCTGACCGGACGGGCCCCGGCTCAGTGACGCAGCGCCGCCAGCACCGCGCGCACCCGGCCCCGCTCCTCCTCGGTCGGGTCCAGGGGACCGTGCCCCGGCGCGTCACCGGCGGCCACCGACATCCCCACGGACTCCGCCGCGCCCCTCAGCGCCCCGGCGAACTCCAGCAACTGCGCCGTCACGGGCGTGCCCGCGTCCAGCCCGCGGTGCCTGTCGAACTCCTCGCCCAGCATCCGCAGCCCCGCCAACCGGTCGACCGCCGGCAGGTCGATCGCCCGCCCGGCCCTGCTCAGCTGCTCGGAATGGCGGTCTTCCCAGTGCTCCCACGACCACCCGGGCCAGCCGGGGCCGCGCGCGTCCACGAGCCCGAGCGTCCAGGCGCCTCCGGCGCGGTGGTCCACGTCCAGATGCACCCCGCTGGACGGCAGGCACGGCCACACGCGGACCGGCCTCCACCGCTCGCAGTAGCGCATCAGCGAGTCGAGATCGTGCCCGAGGACCGCATGCGCCCCCTCGGCCACCATGTAGGCCCGCACGGTCGCGTCCTTCTCCACCGTGAGCAGGCACGGCGGCCGATCCTCCGAGGCCGGGGTCAGGTCACGGAACGCCCACGGCCGCATCCCGTCGTCATCGCCCAGCGCCCGCCGGATCTCGGGCAGCCCGCCGTACGCCCAGTCGATCCGCCAGCCCGCCCACATGCGCTCGATCACGTCCAGGACCGCCTGCCGGTACGCCACGGCCCCGAGGAACCGGGAGAACCACAGCAGCCGGCGTTCATCATGATCGATGAGGGCGGCGCCATCGCACTCGGTGTTGTACATCCACGTCCCGAACGGCCGCTGCCCCCTGGCGAACCGCGTCGCCGCCGTGGGTCCCGTCAACAGGTCGAGCTCAAGCGTGTAGCCACCGCACTGCGAGTAATACCGTTCCCAGAACCCACCGCTCTTGATTACGTAATGCGCCCGATGCCCCATACCGACCGAGTGTAAGGATCTGATCACACTCAGGCATGCTTTCTGGGAATCTCGTCGGCCGTCCTCGGCCACGCGCTACCGGGGTCGATACCGGGGATGAGGACGCGCCCTCACCCGGCCCCGTGACAGGGCGGATGAGGGCGCGAGGTGAGGACCCGAGATAAGGGCACGGCGAGGGCGCCGTGGGTCAGCCGGAGATGATGCCGTTCTTGGTGAGCCAGTCCTTGGCGACGGTCTCCGGGTCGGTCTTCTTCTCGGACATCTCCGTGTTCATCTCCAGGAGCCCGGCCGTGGTGAGCTTGGCCGACACCGCGTTCAGCGTCGCGCGGACGGTGTCGTTCACCTTGGACTTGTAGACCAGCGGCAGGACGTTCTGGGCGCCGAAGACGTTCTTGGTGTCCTGCAGGGCGACGAAGCCGTTCTTCTGGATGGCCGGGTCGGTGGAGAACAGGTCGGCCGCCTGCACCTGGTCCTTCTGCAGGTTGGACACGGTGATCGGGCCCGCGGTGTCCAGGGACTTGAACTGCTTGAACTTCAGCCCGTACACCTTCTCCAGGCCGACCAGGCCCTGCTGGCGGGTCTTGAACTCCGGCGGGCCGCCGACGATCAGCTCACCGGCGACGGACCTCAGGTCGTCGATCTTGGTGAGCTTGTACTTGTCGGCGGTCGCCTTGGTGACGACCAGCGAGTCCTTGTTCTCGGCCTGGGACGGGGTGAGCACCTCCAGCTCCGGCGGGAGCTTCTGCCTGAGGGCGGCGTCCACCTCCTGGGTGGTGCTGGCCGGGTTCTCCTGGTCGATGTGGGCCAGCAGCGCCCCGTTGTACTCGGGGAACACCTGGATGGCGCCGCTCTTGACCTGGTTGTAGTAGACCTCGCGGGACCCGATGCCGAACTTGCGGGTGACCTTGACGTCCTTGGCCTCCAGTGCCTGGGCGTAGATCTCGCCGAGCAGCCCGCTCTCGGGGAAGTCGGCGCCGCCGATGGTGATGGCCGAGCCGCCGCCGTCCCCGGCGAGGGGGTCGTCGCCGCCTCCGCACGCGCTCACCGCCAGCACGGCCGCGACCAGCACGGCGGCGCCGCGAATCATCCGGGACATCTGTGGTGTTCCTTCCTCCGGGGTACCGGACGCTTCGGGCGCCCGGCCGGGATGGTGCGAGTTCAGGACGCGGCCCACTGCCGTACTCCCGCCGACACCGCGTAGCGGTACAGGAGGGCGAACGCGGCCTGCGTGAGGACGGCCAGCGCGATCACGAGGATCGCGCCGCCCGCCATGCTGCCGTAGTCCCGCCGGGCGTAGCCGTCGACGATGTAGCGGCCGAGCCCGCCCAGCCCGACGGAGGCCGCGATCGTGGCGGTGGAGATGATCTGGATCAGGGCGGTGCGCAGGCCGAGCAGCACCAGCGGCATCGCGACGGGCAGCTCGACGCGCAGCAGCACCTGGCGGCCGGTCATGCCCATGCCCTCCGCCGCGTCCCGCAGGCCCGGCTCCACCTGCTGGACGCCCGCGTAGGTGTTGACCAGCACCGGCGGGACGGCCAGCGCGATCAGCGGGATGAGGATCGGGACCAGGTCGCCGGCGCTGGTGACGATCACCGCGAGGATCAGCAGTCCCAGGGTCGGCAGCGCGCGGGCCGCGTTCGCCGAGGACATCACCAGGAAGCCGGCCACCGCGGCGGGCCGGCCGCGGCGCAGGTGGCCGAGCACCAGGCCCAGCGGCAGCGCGATCAGCATGGTGATCGCGAACGCGAGCAGCGAGTACCACAGGTGCTCCAGGATCCGCGCGGGGATGCCGTCGGCGCCCGTCCACTGCCCGGACCGGCCGAACCAGCCCAGGGCCTCCCAGATCGCGTTCATGTCTTGGCCACCTCCCGCTCGGCGGCCCGCCGGGCCGGGCGGCCGCGGCGGCCGGTGCGATCGGCACGCCCGGCGCGCTGCCACGGGGTCAGCAGCCGCTGGACGAGCAGCAGGAGCAGGTCGGCCACCAGCGCCAGCGCGATGATCAGCGCGATGGCCACGATGACCGGGGTGGTGAAGCCGCCGCCGGGCCACTTCATCCCGGTGACCATGAGCTGGCCGAGCCCGCCGATGCCGATCAGGGCGCCCACGCTGACCAGGCTGATGTTGGCGACGGTGGCCACCCGCAGCCCGGCCATCACGACCGGGACGGCGATGGGCAGCTCGACCCGCACCAGCCGCCGCAGCGGGCCGAAGCCCATCGCCTCCGCGGACCGCCGCACGTGCTCGGGGACCGAGCGCAGGCCGTCCACCACGCTGGGGACCAGCACCGACAGCGTGTAGAGGGACAGCGGGACGATCACCGCGGGATAGGTGATCCCGGTGAACGCCACGAAGATCACGAAAAGGCCGATCGCCGGGATCGCGTACAGCACGCTGGTGGCCGCCAGCACCGGCGGGTAGAGCCGCCGGTAGCGCGCGCAGGCCAGGCCGACGGGCAGCGCGATCGCCAGGCCCAGCAGCACCGGGGTGAACGAGAGGATCAGGTGCTCACGCAGCGCCTCGGCGATCGGCCCGTCCAGGTTGCGGGAGACCCAGTCCCACCGGATCAGCGGCTCGTCGTCGGGGGCCGCCGCCACGGCCCGCCCGAGCGGCATCGGGATCACCGATCCGCCGCCGCGGCCGGCCGCGCCGCGCCCTCGGCGGAGCCCTTCGTGGTCTCCGCCGGGTCTTCCGTGACCCCCTCGGACGCGTCCGGGCCGGACGCGTCCAGGTCACGGAAGAAGCGCAGGCGCTTGATGCCGCGCTCGCCGCCGAGGAAGTCGCGGACGAAGTCGTCGGCGGGCTCGGCGAGCAGCTCGTCGGGGGTGGCGTACTGCGCGAGCCGGCCGCCGACGCCGAACACGGCGATGCGGTGGCCGAGCCTGACCGCCTCGTCGATGTCGTGGGTGACGAAGACGATCGTCTTCTCCAGCTCGCTTTGCAGGCGCAGCAGCTCCTCCTGGAGGCCGCCGCGCACGATCGGGTCGACGGCGCTGAACGGCTCGTCCATCAGCATGATCGGCGGGTCGGCGGCCAGCGCCCTGGCCACGCCGACGCGCTGCTGCTGGCCGCCCGACAGCTGCGCGGGGTAACGTCCGGCCAGGGCGGGGTCGAGGCCGACCCGCTCCATCAGCTCGCGCGAGCGCGCCCTGGCCTTCTTCTTGTCCCAGCCCAGCAGGTAGGGGACGGTGGCGATGTTGTCGAGGATGGTGCGGTGCGGGAACAGCCCGGCCTGCTGGATCACGTAGCCGATGCCGCGCCGCAGCGTCGGGGGGTCGCTGTCGCGCACGTCGCGGCCGTCGATGGCGACGGTGCCCTCGGTGGCCTCCACCATCCGGTTGATCATGCGCAGGGTGGTGGTCTTGCCGCAGCCGGACGGTCCCACGAGGACGGTGATCCGGCGCGAGGGGATCTCCAGGTCGAGCCCGTCCACCGCCACGGTCCCGTCGGGGTAACGCTTGGTCACGCCCGCAAAGGTGATCAAGGGGTTCACGTCCTCGTCGGGCGCCGGTGCAACGCCGTTCTTCTCCCGCCGACTGGCTCTTCCACTGCCATCTGGCACCGCCTACCGGGCGGAGATCGATCTCCGCCGCTCGACCAACAGTAGCCCCTGTGGCCGACAAACCGTACGCACCGCCAGGTCACCGGCCTGGAGCGACACAGAGGCACCATGCCCAGCTTAACTACCTGAATAATGAGAAAAGTAGCGTGAGGTCGTGCATAACAGCCGAATCGTTATCGATGGGACGGGCCTCACCTGTTACCAGGTGGCCCGCGCGGCCCGCGAGGACGTGACGATCGTCATGTCCCCGGAAGGGGTGGAACGGGCCCGCTCCGCCTGGAAGACCGTCCGCGAGGTGGCCGCCGAGCGGCCCGTGTACGGCCGCACCACGGGGGTCGGCGCCAACCGCGAGGCCGGCGTCGAGTGGGAGGACTCCGACGCGCACGGGCTGCGGCTGCTGCGCAGCCACGCGGCGGGCGCGGGACCGCTGGTGGCGCCGGAGATCGTCCGGGCGATGCTCACGGTCAGGCTGAACCAGATCGCGGCGGGCGGCTCCGGGGTGGACCCCGAGGTGCTGCGGGCCCTGACCGACGTGCTCAACCTGAACCTGCTGCCGCCCGTCCCGGTGTACGGGGCGATCGGCACCGGCGACCTCACCGCCCTGGCCTCCACCGCGCTGTGCCTGCTCGGCGAGCGGGACTGGCTGCCCGCCCCCGACGGTGCGCGGCCGCGCGGTCCCGGCTTCACCCTGCGGTCGGCGGACGCGCTGGCCTTCATCAGCTCCAACGCCGCCACCCTCGGGGAGGCGGCGCTGGCCGTGACCGACCTGCTGACGCTGCTGGACGCGTCCACGGTCGTGGCGGCCCTGTCGCTGCTGGCCGTGCGCGGATCGGAGGAGCCGTACGTCCCGGCGGTCCACGACGCCTGCCCGCACCCGGGCCAGCGGGAGGTGGCCGCCGCGATGCGGACGCTGCTCGCCTTCGACCAGCCCGCCCCGATGCGCATCCAGGACCCGTACGGCTACCGCGCGTTCCCGCAGGTCCACGGCCCGGCGCTGGAGTCGGCGCGGTACGCGGAGGCGGTGGTGGCCCGGGAGATCAACGCGGCGGCCGAGAACCCGCTGGTGGACGTGGCGGGCCGCGCGGTCTGGCACAACGGCAACTTCCACACCGCGTACGTGGGGCTGGCGCTGGACGCGTCCCGGGCGGCGCTGTTCCAGACGATGGCGCTGTCGGCGGCGCGGCTGGGCACGCTGGCCGAGCCGTCGTTCACGGGCCTCTACCCGTTCCAGGCGGCGACGGAGGCGTCCTCCGGGATCATGATCCTGGAGTATGTGGCGCATTCCGCGCTGGCCGACGTCCGCCGCCTGGCGACCCCGGCCGCGCTGGGCAGCGCGGTCCTGTCCCGGGGAGTGGAGGAGCACGCCGGTTTCTCCACTCAGTCGGCGCGCGCCACCACGGAGGCGCTTGGCGCGTACCGCATCGGCCTGGGATGCGAGCTGGTCGCGGCCGTCCGCGCACTGCGAATGCAGGGCCGCGCCCCCGCGGGCGGGCCGCTCAAGGCCGCCTACGATCTGGCCGCGGCGTCGCTGGACGAGCGGGTGGACGACCGTCCCCTCGACTCCGACATCGCCATCGCCGCCGACCATCTGCCCGCCCTCGCCCGGTTGCTCTAGCCTGCGCCGCCGACGCTCGACCGCCTGACCCTCAAGGACGGCTCGCGGACGACGCGGCGCTCATGGGGCCTGTCCTCGATGACGTCGACGACCATGCGGACGGCCGAGTCGACGATGCCGTCGATGTCCCAGTCGACGGTGGTGAGCGGCGGGGTCAGCAGCGCCGACATCGGGTGGTTGTCGTAGCCGCACACCGCGACGTCGCCGGGGACCTCCAGGCCCAGGGCGCGAGTGGCCGCGTACACGCCGTAGGCGATGGAGTCGGAGAAGCAGAAGACGGCCGAGGGACGCCCGGGGGCGCCCAGGATGCGCGTGGCGGTCTCGGCGGCCTCCCCCAGCGACTGGGGGGCCACGACGACGTCCACCACCAGGTCGAGCCGTTTCGCCTCGGCGTTCACGTGGACGTCGACGGGACGGTCCGGGGTGCCGGCCAGGGTCGGGGTCAGCACCGTGATGTGCCGGTGCCCGAGGGCGCGCAGGTGCTCCAGGGCGAGGGTGACGCCGCGCCGGTTGTCGAACACGACCTCGCCCTGCGACCGTCCGCCGTTCAGGGCGTCGCCGATCGAGACGACCGGCAGGGTCTCCGCCAGCTCGGCCCACAGCTCGGCGGACGGGTCGAGGGGCTGCACGATCAGCCCGTCCACCCGCTGGTCGCGGAGCTGGCGGGCGAGGGCGAGCTCGCGGGCGGGGTCGTTGAAGGCGTCCACGATCAGGGCGTAGCGGTCGCGGGCCAGCAGGGAGCGGCTGATGCCGACGGCCAGCGACTGCTGCCAGTAGTCCTCCAGCGAGCCGCACAGCAGGCCGACCATGCCGGTGCGGCCGCTGGCCAGCGCGCGGGCGATCGGGTGGGCCTCGTAGCCCAGTTCCTCGGCGGCGGCGCGCACCCGCGCCTGGGTGCCCTCGGAGGTGTGGATGCCCCGAAGCGCGTACGACACGGCCGCGGGCGACAGCCCTGTCGCCGCCGCCACTTCACGAATGGTCGCGCGCTTGCGCCGCCGTTCCGGCACCCTCTCACCCTAAATGCCGGGTACGACAGTCAGGAGATGCCAGGTGGGAGGGCGCGCCGCCCGATCCCCGCTCTGATGCAGGCGGCGCGCCCTGTAGTGATGACAGCGCTCACCCCGCCGTGGATGTCACACCTTCACGTACTTTTTGGCGATCCTGGGAATGTCCCGGGATCACATGCCTTCGCTCAGGACCCGGTCGCGCGTCTCCACGAAAGCGGCGGCCGGGTCGGGGCCCAGGTACTCCCATGGGAATCGCGTGGCACAGTCCCCGATGAGCTGGAATTCCTCCCTGGCCGCTGGCAGGTCCCCTGCCAGGGCGAAGGCGAACGCGAACGCGTTGTGCACTTCCGGCCAGCCGACCTGGGGACGGTATGCGGGGTGCCGGATGGAATGGTCCGCGGCGGCGCGCAGGTCGGCGCGCACCTCCTCCTGGGTGATGTACGCCTGCGCCTGTGCGGGTGGAAGGGACCGCCACACCTCCACATGGGCGTCCGCGACCAGGCGTCCCAGCGGGCTGCCCGGCGCGGCCTTGGACACCGAGGCACGCGCGAAGGCGAACATCTCCTCGTGGCTGCCGTACCACCGCTCGCACAGGTAGGTCTGCATCTCGGTGTGCGCGCGCAGATGCCCCGGGTGCAGTTCCACGACACGCTCGAACCGGCGGCGGGCCTCGTCCGGCTTCACCCGTCCGCCACGCGCGCACGCCAGAAGGAACGTCCACGCGGCCGTCTCTCCCGGGTCACGCGCCGCCACCTCACCCAGGCACGCCTCAGCCAGTTCCAGCCGTTCACTGAAACCGGGGAAACGATGCTCCTCTCCCTGGGCCGCGTACGCCTCGGACCGTGCCTCCCAGGCCCAGCTCAGCGCATGCGCTCCGCGTACCAGCAGCGGCAAGGTGGACCGTGGCTCGGCCCTGGTCCAGGTGCCGATCCAATCCTGGAGCCTCGGGACGCTCGCGCAGACCGACAGGTAGAAGGCGCGCTCGTCGGGATCGGTCACCGCCTGGAGGAAGTCACCGGCCCACCAGCGGTCCCGCAGCCGCAGCGCCTCGTACAGGTCGGCCGCCGCCGGATCATGGACGCACGGGTCGATCGTCGGTGCCGCCCCCGCCGCGGGGTCCGCCCTGCGCCGGCCGAAGAGCCCCATCGACCCGGCTCCCTCCCTGCCTGCCCCTTGCCCACAGCGCGCTCAGCGCGCCGCTCCCGATGCGTTCACCATGGCCCGACAAGGTAGGCCATTTTCCACACGAGGGGTAGTCGTCGCGCCACGCTAAGGGCGTACGAGCTCACCCTCGGAGGGCTCCGCGGAACGGGGCGATGGGACGGAAACGGTCTTCGCGGCCCTGTCCCGTACGGCGCCGCCCGCGTCCACCTCCCGTACTGCGGCCAGAGACGCGCGCAGCTTGGCGCGCATCCAGGACTGCCCCGGACGCTCGATCAGCCGGTACATCGCGTACGCCACCGCCAGCGAGACCGCGATGGCCAGCGCCAGCGCCGCCCACTTGTCCAGCGCCGGGTAGGCGTGCTTCAGCAAGGGCAGTGCGACCTGAGAGTGAGTCAGGTACAGCGGGTAGGTCAGCGCTCCCAGCACGGTCAGCCCGCGCCAGTTCAGCCACCGCAGCCGTCCGGTGGCCACCAGGATCATCACCACGAAGAGGAGGGTGACGGCGACCGCGACGACCTTGCCGTTGGCGGTGGTGAACGCGCGGCCGGTGCGCCACACGCCCCAGTGGACGGCGAGGATCCAGGAGACGCCGACGAACCCCCACAGCAGCAGGTTCGGGCCGAACCTGTACATCAGGTAGAGCGCCATGCCCGCGACGAAGTAGCAGCTCCAGGTGGGCATCAGCATGGTCTGGAGGAACCGGGACCCGGCCTCGTCGGCGAACACCGACCCGAGCGTCCAGCAGGCCATGAAGACGAGGCAGTTACGGTAGGTGACGCCGATCGCGGCCAGGACGCCGATCAGCACGTAGAAGTGCAGCTCGATCCACAGCGTCCAGAACACCGCGTCGACGTTGTCGAGCCCCAGGCCGCCCTGGAGCATGCTCAGGTTGGGCAGGACGAGGTCAGGGTCGCCCTTGCCGAGCCGGAACACCGCCCAGATCGCCAAGCCGAGCAGCACCGCGGCCCAGTAGGCGGGCATCAGCCGGGTCACCCGGGAGATCCCGAACTCGCCCGGACCGCGGCCCCACACGCTCATGAGGATCACGAACCCGCTGATCATGAAGAACAGGTCGACGCCCAGGTAGCCGTACCGGGTGACCTCGCCCAGGGCGGGGAACATCTCCAGCGACGGCTCCGGCCACGGCCCGCGGCCCTTGAACCCGGCGAGGTGGTAGACCACGACCCCCATCGCGGCCAGGAAGCGCAGCAGGTCGATCTCACGGAGGCGGTCGCGGCGTGTCACTCGCGGAACCCTGGCGCCACCGGGTTGCCCCAGGTGGTCGAGGGCGCGAGCGAACGGTGAACGCGAGGTGTCGGGAAGCGCGGGAGAGGAGGGGCGCGAGTTCGCGGACGGTGCGCGCGCGGCCACGGATTTCTTCTAAAATCTTCGGGTCACCATTTCCCCGGAAAGACGGTGGACCCCCCATGACCTCTCGCCGCGCCCGCCGCGGCGCGGCGATTCTCGCGCTGTGCCTGTCCTCCGCCCTCGCCACGGGCTGCGGGGCGTTCGGCGACGGTTCCGCGGCCCGGCAGCGGCCCAGCCCGGCGGTGGCGGCCACCCAGCCGGTCGTCGCGTCCTCCGCCCCCGTCGTGATGTTCCTCGGGGACAGCTACACGGTGGGCGAGCGGGGCCGGCGGCCGGAGGACACCTACGCCGCCGCCACGGCCCGGCTGCTGGGCTGGCAGCCGGTGCTGGGCGGGCGGGGCGGCACCGGGTTCGTCGCCGGGACGCGGATCCGGCAGTCGTTCGGGATGCTGTTCGAGGGCCAGCTCGGCTGGCGGCCCGCGCCCGACCTGCTGATCGTGTCGGGCGGCCACAACGACTGGCCGTACCCGCCCCGGCAGGTCGCCGCGGCGGCGGACGACGTGCTCGACCGGGCGCGCAAGCGGTGGCCCACCACCCGTATCGCCTTCGTCGGCCCGCTGTGGGGCAGCGGTTCGCCGCCGCGCGCCGCGCTCGCCATCCGGGACGCGCTGCGGCAGGTGGCGCAGCGGCACGGGGTGCCGTTCATCGACCCGATCGCGGAGCGCTGGATCACCGGCGACCGCCGCCGGAACGCCGGCAACGCCGTCCGCTACATCCGCCCCGACGGGATCCACCCCACCGACCAGGGCCACCGCTACATCGCCGCCCGGCTCGCCGCCGACCTGGAGCGGCTGGGCCTGGCACGTCCCACGGTGAAGAACTGACCGGCGCCCGGCGCCCGTGACGTCACGCCACGGGCCGGGCCAGGGAGAGCGAGAAGTCGCCCGCTCCGTCCGTCCAGAACCGGGACAGCTCCAGACCGGCGGCGGCCAGCTCGGACTCCAGCCGTTCCCTGCGGAACTTGGCGGAGATCTCGGTGCGCATCTCCTCCCCTTCCGCGAAGCGCACCTCCAGGTCGAGCCCGCGGACGTGGACGGTCTGGTCGCGGGTGGACCGCAGCCGCATCTCGATCCATTCCTCCTCCGCGTTCCAGAGCGCCACGTGCTCGAAGGCGGCGGGCACGAAGTCGGCGTCCAGCTCGCGATTGATCACGGCCAGGACGTTCCGGTTGAACTCGGCGGTGACCCCGGCCGCGTCGTCGTAGGCGGCGACCAGCCGCTTCTCGTCCTTCACCAGGTCGGCGCCCAGCAGCAGCGCGTCCTGCCCGGACATGGTGGCGCGCAGCGCGGCCAGGAAGCCGACGCGCTTGGCGGGCGGCATGTTGCCGATCGTCCCGCCGAGGAAGGCCACCAGGCGCCGCTCGCCGTCCGGCAGGAGGTGCAGGTGCTGCTCGTAGTCGGCGACGACGGCCCGCACGGTGAGACCGGGGTGGTCGGCGGCGATCCCGGCGGCGGCCTCCTCCAGGAAGTCGCCGCTGACGTCCACCGGGACGTACGTGCGCAGCGTGCCGCTCAGCGCGTCGAGCAGCAGCCTGGTCTTCTCGCCCGATCCGGCGCCGAGTTCCAGCAGGGTGCGGGCGCCGGTGGCCGCGGCGATCTCGGGGGCGCGGGCGGTGAGGATCTCGCGTTCCCTTCGGGTCGGGTAGTACTCGTCCAGCCGCGTGATCTCCTCGAAGAGCCCGCTGCCGCGCTCATCGTAGAACCACTTGGGCGGCAGCGCCTTCGGGGTGGAGGTCAGGCCGTCGCGCACGTCCGCGCGCAGCGCCTTGGCCAGGTCGTCGGACGTCAGGAACCGGTCCACGAAGTCTCCTCGGCGTCGGTCGGTCACAGCGGGGTGATCCGCACACCGGACATCAGGTCGGCGGTCACCAGCGAACGGTCCGGGACGGGCCGCCAGTCGGGGTCCTCGTCGAGCGGCTCCGAGGAGATCCACACCTCCCCGAACCGGCGCTCCCCACGGCCGGTGTGCGGGCGCTGCCGGACGAACAGGCAGTCGCCCCAGGTAGTGGCGGCCAGCGCGGCACCGTCGGCGGCGAGCAGGTTGTACCGGCCCGGCGCCAGGGCGGCGACGGTGCGGACGACCTCGGCCAGGGCGCCGCCGAGCGTCCCGCCCTCCCGCCACAGCCGCGCGGCCAGCGCGAACAGCAGCGCCGAGTCGACCGGCGCCCTGGCGTCGGGGACGTGGGCGAGGTCGCCGGCCAGTTCGCGCAGCTTGCCCTCGATTCCGGCGAACCCCTCGACCTTGCCGTTGTGGCTGAAGAGGCGGCCCGGTCCGGTGTCGTCGCCCTGGGCGCCATCGGGCCCCGCGCCGGTGCGGAACGGCTGTGCGCACGACTCGTCCACGGGGAAGCCGACGGTGGCGGAGCGGATCGCGGCGACCGCGCAGGTGGTCTCCATCACGTCGGCGATCTCGCGGAAGGACGGGTCCGCCCAGATCGGCCGGGCTCGCCGGAACCGCACCGCGCGGTCGCGGTGGTACCAGCCTGCGCCGAAGCCGTCGGCGTTGAGCAGGTTGCCCTGGGTCATGCGCGGGGCGTACGACTGGTGCTCCAGCGAGTACTCGCCCTCGAAGATGAGCGAGCCGAGCGTGCGGGACGGCCCGAGGTAGCCGAGATGGCGGCACATCAGGCGCCACCTTCCTCAGGGGCCGCCGTGCGCGCGCAGCGGAAACCGGCGAAGATCTGGCGCCGGATCGGGTAGTCCCAGTTGCGGAAGGTCCCGCGTACGGCCAGCGGGTGCGTCGCCCACGAGCCGCCGCGCAGCACCTTGTACTCGGGGCCGAAGAACACCTCCGAGTACTCCTTGTACGGGAAGGAACGGAATCCCGGGTAGCCGTGGAAGTCGGATGACGTCCACTCCCAGACGTCCCCGATCAGGCGGCGCACTCCATATGCGGACGCGCCGGATTCGTAGGCCCCTGCCTCGGCCGGCTTGAGCATGCGCTGCCCCAGGTTGGCGCGGCCTTCCTCGTACACATCGCCCCAGGGGTAGCGACGCGAACGGCCCGCGTACGGGTCCCAGCGCGCGGCCTTCTCCCATTCGGCCTCGGTGGGCAGCCGCTTGCCCGCCCAGCGGGCGTAGGCGTCGGCCTCGTACCAGCACACGTGCTGCACGGGCTCGTCCAGCGGGACGGGCTCGGTACGGCCGAAGCGGCGCCGCACCCACGTCCCGCCGTCGCGCGTCCAGAAGGCGGGCGAGCGCTTGCCGCCCTCGTTCCTCCACTGCCAGCCTTTGGGCGTCCAGTAGCGCGGCTCGTCGTAGCCCCCGGCCTCCATGAACGCGAGGTACTCGCCGTTGGTGACGGGTTCGACGTCGATGTAGTAGGCGGGCAGGTCGACGAAGTGGGCGGGGCGTTCGTTGTCATAGGCCCAGGGGTCGTCGGAGGTGCCCATCTCGAACCGCCCCGCTTCGATCAGCACCTCACCCGCGTGCCGAGGCGCGTTCGTGCCGAGCGTCGCAACAGGTGGGTCGAGCAGGGCAGGGGCGCCTCTGCGTAGCTGATGCGTGGCCAGCATCGTCTCGTCGTGCTGGTGCTCGTGCTGGACGACCATCCCGTACACGAACCCGCCCGAGGTGAGGGCGTTCCCCTGGTCGAACCGGACGGAGCCGAGCGAGTCCAGCACCTTCGACCGCACAGTGGAGATGTAGTCGCGTGCCTCCTTGGGCGGGAGCAGGGGAAGGGTGGGCCGTTCGGCGCGGGGGTGCTCGAACGCGTCGTACAGGTTGTCGATCTCCGGACGCATGGGCTCGATGCCCGCGGCGGCGCGCAGCAGCCACAGCTCCTCATAGTTCCCCACGTGCGCCAGGTCCCAGACCAGAGGGGACATGAGCGGGGAGACCTGAGCGGTCAGCTCGCCCTCGTCCAGGACACGGGTGGTGAGGCCCAGGCTGCGGTCGCGCACCGCGCCCAGCTCCTCGGCTATCAGTTCCTTCAGCGACTGCTCGTCCAGCGAGCCCGGCGCGCTCATCGCGCTCATCGCGGTCATCGGTGCATCTCCTCGTCGGCGGGGCAGCGGCCCCGTTCCACGTAGCGGCGCGCGTACTCGCCCACCAGCGGGACGAGCGCGTCGGCGCCCAGCCTGGGCAGCGCCTCCAGCGCGGCGGTGAAGCAGGCGCGGGCGGCCGCGGCCAGGGGCGGGTCGGTGAGGCCGCAGCGCGCCGCCTCGGCCCAGCGGCCCGCCACCGGCTCGGCCGCCTCCTCGGCCGCGGCGGCGGCGCGCGGGTCGTCCAGCAGGGCGGTGGCGACCACGACCGGGACGGGCCAGTACGGATCCGGCAGCGCGTCGATCATGCGCAGTTCCAGCCAGCCGCGCGGGCGCACCGGCGGGAACAGGGTGGACAGGTGGTATTCGAGGTCGGCCAGTCCCGGCTCGCCCTTGCCCACCCATTCCCCGAACGTCATCCCGGGGTCGGCCACCCAGTCCTCGCCGGACTCGGCGCGCAGCATCATCACGCGGGCGTCCATGGCGTAGCGCGTCCACGCCTCGGCCGGGTCGCCACCGCCGTTCCCCGGATCGTGGACGGGCAGCGTCCGGCGCGGGTCGAGCGCCGCCCAGACGGCCTGCCGGGTCGAGCGCAGCCCGGTGCGGCGGCCCGCGCGCAGCGGCGAGTTGGCGAACGCGGCGACGAGCACGGGGCCGAGCGCGTGCGCCAGCCGCCAGCGGCGGGCCGCGCCGGCAGGGTCTTCCCCGATGTCCAGGCACACCTGGACGGACGCCGTCGAGCACATCATCGCGATGCCCGCGTCGGCGAACCCGCTGGAGTCGAAGTAGCCGCGCATGCACGCGTACCGGGGATGCTCTGCCTGGAAGACGGGGGGCCGTACCGGGTCCACGCCGTGCCCGGCGAGGACGAGCCCGCCTTCGGCCAGTGCGCGGCGGGCGTGGTCGAGGTCGGCCGAAAGGGCCTCGTGCAGCGGGACGAGGCCGGGGTAGGGGGCGGAGCTGAGTTCCAGCTGGCCGCCCGGCTCGTAGGTGACCTTCGCGCCGTTGGGAAGGGGCCCGGCCGCGTCCATGAGGGCGCGGGTCCGGGACGGCGCGACGAGCGCGGCGGGATCGGCCGCGTCGAGCACGAGCCACTCGGTCTCGGCGCCGACCCGGCCCGGAGGGCCGTTCTTGAAGCAGACGCCGCGGATGTACCGGTAGACATCGTCCACCGTCAGTCGGGTCATGACCGTCCTCCTGTCTCGTGACCTCAGGCCCGATGACGAGACTCGAACAACGGGTTCGAGACCTTCCCTGGTGAACCGGATCAGCAATCAGACAATCGCCGTAAATCTTCTGAAACCCCTACGAACATGACCGAACCCGATCGCACCCTTACCCTTCGTGAGCATGGCGACGCACAGCGCCCACTGACTTCTCAGTAGTCGAGCGTGTGCACTACAGTCCCGTTCTCAACAGTGACTGGACGGTCCGTCCAACTGCCGGGCCGTCCGACCGCAGAGCTCCCGACCGGCTCCAAGGCCACCCCGGAGGAGGTCACATGCGCGGGGACCTGGAAGCCCTCTACGACGCGCATGCCCATCGCCTGTACGCCCACTGCTGGTCCCTTCTCGGTGACGAGGGCGCGGCCGACGCCGTCAGGGACGCCTTCGCCGAGGCGGCCCGCCACCGTCCCCAGGGCGAGACGGTGCTGTGGCTGCACGGGGTGTCGCGCTCGGTCTGCGCCAAGAGGGGCGCGTTCCAGAGGCAGAGGCGTCCGCTCTTCACCCGTGCGGGCGACGACCCGCTGATGCGCGCCGCCGCCGCCCTGCCCGCCGAGCACCGCGAGGCGCTGCTGCTGGCCGCGGGCGAGTGGCTGGACGTGCGCGACATCGCCCGCGTCTTCCGCATCTCGCCCGGCCGCGTGCGCGAGCTGCTGCACGCGGCGCGCACCGGGCTGGAACGCGGCGTGCTGGAAGCGCTCATGCGCGGCGGCGCCGGCACCACCTCCCCCTACCTCGACGTCATCGAGGCGTTCGAGAAGGGACGCCTGCCGCACCTGCTGGCCCGCCGCGCGCCCGGCCTGGCCCCGCGCGGCCTGCGCGAGATGGTCGTCGGCGATGCGACGAAGGTCACCCAGAGCCCGCTGGTCGTCATCGACCCGAACACACCGGACGCGCCCTTCGGTGACGGGCGCGAGGGACGCGACGAGGCGCGCCGGCGCCGCTGGGCCGCCGTCAGGGGCGCGGGCGCGGTGGCGGGCGTGGCCGCGTCCGTCGCCGCCGGGCTGATGATGACCTGGCCGTCCGCCGAGGGCGACGGCGTGAACGCGCTCGCGCCGACGCAGAACGACAGGCGCCCGGCGCCGGTGCCGGGCACGCCGTCCGGCACGCCCGACACGACGCCGGACACGACGCCCGACACGACCTCCCCGGAGCGCGGCGCCACGGGCGGCACGGGCACCGAGGCGCGCACGCCCGGCACTTCCGAGCCGAGCCCGACGACCCCGGAGCAGTCCCCCACCGTCCCGTCGTCCCGGACACCGCGGTCCTCCCCCGCCGGAGGCGAGAGCAGCGCCCCGTCCAGCGGCGTCACGTCGCCGGCGCCTTCGTCGACCCCCGGGGACGCCTCGCCCAGCGATCAGGCTGACGACAGGGACTCGGACGGAGACAGAGACGGAGACAACGGCAGGGGCGGCGGCAGGGACAGGGACGACCGCCGGCCCCGCACAGGTCTGGACGACCTGATCTCCGGAATCGTCGGGGCGGTCACCGACCCGCTGACGGGCGGCTCCTGAGTCCCGGCGCTCCCGGCCCCCGGTTCGGCGGCGGCCGGGAGCGCTAGTCGCTCGCCGTGGCGGCGTGGGCGCCCTCGATGCGGCCCATGACCAGCCGCGGATGGAAGTAGCTGATGGCGACCCGTTCGCTCGCGGTGACGCAGACGATGCGGTAGCCGTTGCGGCCGTCCTCGTCCGGGGTGCGGAAGTCCTCGGGGTCCAGCGCTCCGCGCCGTTCCATCTCCTTGAACCACCGGCCGAGGGCGTAGACGTCGGGGAACGTCTCCAGCCCCTTGCCCCGCCGTCCGAGGGTGTAGGTGACCTCGAACGTGCAGTCGTCCGGAGGGTAGGTCGTCATCAGATCATTCCTTCGCCGCGGCAGACGCCGCATGTCTGGCCTCGGTGGACGCCAGACCCGTTGCATCCCGGGCATGTCCGTGTGGGCGGCTTGCTGTGCTTGCCCATCCATCGCCTTCCTACGCGGTGCGTGCCCCGCTCGCGCGGCAGTCTAGGACGCCCCACATATCACTCGCAGGCACATCCGCCACTGGGCGGCCCCGCCGGAAGGCCGGACACGGGATCAGATCGCGGCCGTGCCCTCCACCGGGGAACTGCCCCGCCGGACGAGCAGCGCGGCCAGGATCGCGACCACCGCCACGACGCCCGCGACCATCAGCGACGACTGGAAGCCGTCCATGAAGGCCAGGTGGCTTCCGGTGGTGATGGCCTCGGCGGCGGGCGCGGGCGTCCCCGGCGGTACGGGCGCGACGCCCTGCGAGATCAGCCCCTCGGCGCTGCGGAGCCGCTCGGCGGCGGGTCCCGGCACCCCGGCGTCGGTCAGCCGCCCGTACAGGACGTCGCCGACGCGGGTGGACAGGATCGTGCCGAGGACGGACGTGCCCAGCACCCCGCCGACCTGCGCGGCGGTCTGCTGCAGCCCGCCCGCGACACCGGCCAGTCGCGGCGGGGCGTTGCCGACGATCGCCTCGGTCCCGGCGACCATGACGAACCCGAACGCGATCCCGACCAGCACGAACCACGGCCACAACTGGACGTAGGGCGCGTCCACCCCGATCCGGGACAGGCCGAACATGGCGGTGGCCGTGAACGCCATGCCCAGGGCCAGCGGGACGCGCGGGCCGAGTCGTCCGGTGAGGGCGCCCGCGAGCGGCGAGGCGACGATGAACACGGCGGTCATCGGCAGCAGGCGGACGCCCGCGTCCACCGGGCTCATCCCGTGGACCTGCTGCAGGTAGAGGGTGATGAAGAAGATCGTCCCGAACATCGCGAAGAAGCCGAGCATGATCAACCCGGTGGCGGCCGACAGTGACACCGACCGGAACAGGCCCAGCGGCAGCAGCGGATGGGCGGCGCGCCGCTCGTTCAGGACGAACAGCGTCATCAGCACGGCGGCCACGCCGAACGACACCAGCGGCACGGCCTGGCCGAAGCCGTCCTCGCCGGCCCGGATCAGGCCCCAGACCAGCGCGAACAGGGCGCCGCTCAGCAGCGCGACACCGGGCAGGTCGAACGACCCGGTCGCGCCCTCGTCCCTGGACTCGCGGATCACCCACAGGCCGACGAGCAGGGCCACCAGGCCGAGCGGGGCGTTGAGGTAGAACACCGACTCCCAGCTGACGTTCTCCACCAGGAGACCGGCCACGATCGGGCCGCCCGCGATGGAGACGCCGACGGTGGCGCCCCAGACGCCGATGGCGGTGTTGAGCCGTTCCGGGGGGAAGGTGTTGCGCAGGATCGCCAGGCTCGCCGGCTGCAGGAGCGCCCCCGCGAAACCCTGCACGACCCGCCAGAAGATCACCAGGCCGAGCCCGCCGGACAGCCCGATGGCCACCGAGGCGATGGCGAAGCCGACCACCCCGGCCAGGAAGGTGCGGCGCCGGCCGAACCGGTCGGCGATCTTGCCCGCGGGGATCAGCGTGACCGCGATGGTCAGCAGGTAGGCGTTGGTCACCCACTGGAGCCCGGACAGGTCGGCGCCGAGATCGCGGGCGATGGAGGGGTTGGCGATCGCCACGACGGTGGCGTCCAGCCCGACCATCATCACGCCCAGCGCCACGGCGACCAGGGTCAGCCAGGGGTGGCCGTGGCCGGATCGGACCGGACGGCCTCCCGGCTCCGCCCCGGCCTTGCCAGGCCGTGCGGCGGTCGAGATTTGCGACATTGAACGTCCTCCACTGGACGGGTTCACGGAAGACCTCAAAATGTCATAGCATGACAGTTGTCGTCAAACGACGAGAGTCATCGGGAGACATGATTCATCTCACGACGGAATCGCCGGCCCGCCGTCCGCCGGGCGTTACACTTCGCCCATGAGCGCGACCGAGACCCACCCCGCGGGACGGCGCGAACGCAAGAAGCAGCGCACCAGGGAGGCCCTGATCGACGCCGCCTTCAGGCTGTTCTCCGAAAAGGGCTTCGACGCCACCACCGTCGAGGAGATCGCCGACGCGGTGGACGTCTCGTCACGGACCTTCTTCCGCTACTTCGCGTCCAAGGAGGACGTCGCCCTCACCTTCCAGGAGGAGCAGTACGAGGCCCTCCTGAAGGTGTTCGTCGACCGGCCTGCCGACGAGCCGCTGCTGACGGCGGTGCGGCGCAGCGTCGTCGGCATCGCCCGCGCGTGCGAGCGCGGCGAGCTCGGCTTCGACCCCGGCCGCTTCGAGTGCATGATGACGCTGACCTCCCAGAGCACCGCGCTGCTCGCCGGCAGCCTGGAGCACGCGCAGAAGAAGCAGTGGATCCTCACCCAGGCCGTGGCCGAGCGGATGGGCACCGACCCGGAGACCGACCTGCGTCCCCACGTGGTGGCCGCGACGGTCCTCGCGACCTTCCGCGCCGCCGCCGACGCCCTCAGCAACGGCCGGATGCCCTACACCACGCTGTCCGAGGCCATCGACGCCGCGTTCGCCATCCTGGAGGAGGGCATGAACATCCCGCACGGCGGCGCGGAGGCCGGGTCATGACCGCGCTCCCCCGCTTCCACCTCGCCGTGCCCGTCGACGACCTGGACGCCGCCCGCCACTTCTACGGCACGGTGCTCGGCCTGGAACAGGGCCGCAGCGCCGACACCTGGGTCGACTGGAACCTGCACGGCCACCAGTTCGTCACCCACCTGGCGCCATCCCGTCCCGGCGGCGTCCACAACCCGGTCGACGGCCACGACGTCCCCGTGCCGCACTTCGGCCTGATCCTGACGATCCCCGAGTTCCACGCCCTCGCCGACCGCCTCCGCGCCGCCGGCGTCCCCTTCGTCATCGAACCCTACGTACGGTTCGAGGGCCTCCCGGGCGAACAGTGGACCATGTTCCTCCACGACCCCGCGGGCAACGCACTGGAATTCAAGGCCTTCGCCGACGACTCCCAAATCTTCGCCACCTGACCCCGGCCCTAGGCCGAAATCAACGCTCGTGGACGCCCTTGAGCCCGAAGTCCATGCCGAAGGGCGATGTGACGACGATCCGGTCATGGTGCACACCGGTCGCGATGTAGTGCCCGGTGGCATCGTCGAGCTCGTAGGTATAGACCGCGAACGCCGGTGCCGTCTGGTCGGTCTCCACCCGCCAGTAATGCCGGATGCCCGCCTCCGCGTACAGCCGTGGGTGCACCCGCCGGTCCTTGCGCTTGGTGGACGGTGACACCACCTCGGCGGCGAGGGCGACCAGGTCGGCAGGGATGGGACGTTCATAGGGATCGTGCTGGGCGGAGTACACGACGATGTCGGGCGCGATCTCGACCGGTTCTCTCTCGTCATCGTCGAGGAGAACGTCCACGTCGGTATCGACCTGCCAGCCGGCCGGGGTCGCGTCCTCGATCCGGGTCGCCAGGCGCCGCGCGATGCGCTGGTGGATCGGGCGGGGGCGTGGGGACACGACGAGTTCTCCGTGGATGAGGCTGACGCGCACAGGGAGGTCTTCAGGGAGCGCCTCATAGTCTGCCCGAGTCCAGGTGTCGCCGGACGGCAATGGGAGAGTCAGCGCAGGCATGGCTCGTGGCGCCTCCGGTCGAGAACTGTGCAGGTACTTAGCAAGGGTACCTGTGAAGCCCTTCCTGTCCGGTTAGTTGGCGGTGGTGAGGATGAGGCCGCTGGTGGGGACGCCGGTGCCTGCCGTGACGAGGACGTTCTCCACGGACGGGACCTGGTTGGCGGCGGTGCCGCGGAGCTGGCGGACGGCCTCGGCTATGCCGTTCATGCCGTGGATGTACGCCTCGCCGAGCTGGCCGCCGTTGGGGTTGACGGGGAGGCGGCCGCCGAGTTCTATGCCGCCGTCCTTGATGAAGTCGGGGGCCTCGCCGCGCCCGCAGAAGCCCAGTTCTTCGAGCTGGATCAGGACGAACGGGGTGAAGTGGTCGTAGAGGATGGCGGTCTGGACGTCGGCGGGAGTGAGCCCCGAGCGGGCCCAGAGGGCGGTTCCGACGGTGCCCATCGCGGGGAGCGTGGCCAGGTCGCCGGTGTAGTAGCCGAACATCATCATCTGGTCCGGGCCGGTGCCCTGGGCGGCGGCGGCGATCACGGCGGGCGGGTTGGGCAGGTCGCGGGCGCGGTCGGCGGAGGTGACGACCAGCGCCACGCCACCGTCCGATTCCTGGCAGCAGTCGAGGAGGTGGAGGGGGTCCACGATCCAGCGGGACGCCTGGTGCTCCTCCAGGGTGATCGGGCGGCCGTGGAACCACGCCTGGGGGTTGGTGGCGGCGTGGCGGCGCATGGCCACGGCGACGCGGCCGAAGTCCTCGCTGGTGGCGCCGTACTCGTGCATGTAGCGGCGGGCCTGCATGGCGACCCAGGCGGCGGGCGTCGCGAAGCCGAACGGCAGGTGCCAGGAGAACTCCAGGCCCGTCGAGTCGGCGCGCCCGGAGGCCGTGGCCTGGCCGAAGCGGTGGCCGCTGCGCTCGTTGAACGCCCGGTAGCAGACGACCACGTCGGCCTGCCCGGTGGCCACGGCCATCGCGGCGTGGGCGACGGTGCCGCAGGCGGCGCCGCCGCCGTAGTCGACCCGGGAGAAGAAGCGGAGCGCGGGGATCCCCAGCTCCCGCTGGACGGCGATCTCGGCGTTGGCGTCACCGGTGAAGGTGACCAGGCCGTCCACGTCGGCGGGGCCGAGACCGGCGTCGTGGAGGGCGGACAGGCACGCCTCGGCGGCCAGCCGTAGTTCCGAGCGGCCCGAGTCCTTGGAGAACTCGGTGGCGCCGATTCCGGCGATCGCCGCCTTGCCGGAGAGGGTCACTCCTGCTCCCTGAGCTTGACGGTGGCGGTCACGTGGTCGCCGATGGACACCGTGCCGCGCACGCGGAGGGTCGTCGGGTCCGTGCGTTCGGTGTAGAGGCGGAGGGTGTCGCCCGCGTAGGCGGGGGCGCCCAGGCGGACGTCGACGCGTTCCAGCGTGGCGTCCGGGACGGTCGCCAGTGCCGCCCGCTGGACCAGGCCCATGGTGGTGAGGATGTTGATGAAGATGTCCTTGGTCCCCTGGGCACGGGCCTTCGCGGTGTCGTGGTGGACGGGCGTGAAGTCACGGGTCGCCAGGGCCGTGGAGATGACGAAGGTGGGGGTCAGCTCGATCTCCAGGACGGGGGTCCCCGGGTCGGGGGCGGGTTCGGGAGGTGTTCCCGCCGGGACCCATTGGGGCAGGGTGAGGGTGTCGTCCATCCGCTCGAAGGTCAGCTCGACCGGCATGCCGATCTTCACGTTCTCGGGCGGGCAGCGGTTGATGTCGCCCACGACGCGGACGCCCTCGTCGAGCTCGACCACGGCCACGACATACGGGGGCGTGCGGCCGGGGACGGGCGGATGGTGGTGGACGACGTAGCTGTGCACCTCGCCGCGCCCGGAGGCGACGGTGTACTCCCGGTTGGGCGAGTGGCAGGACGGGCACATCGGGCCGGGCGGGTGCCGCAGCCGCCCGCAGTCGCCGCAGCGCTGGATGCGCAGCTCGCCGGACGCGACGCCGTCCCAGAAGAAGGCCGAGTCGGGGCTGATGACGGGCTGGAGGGGGTACTTGCCACCCTTGGGCGCGCCGCCCTTGCGTGGGCCCGGACGGAACTTCAGGACGCGGAACAGCATCTCGGCGACCCGTTCGTCCCGCTCGTCGTACCAGGTCTGGAACCAGGTGACGAAGTAGCCCTCGCCCATCGCGGTCTTCTTCGGGCCGGTGATGCCGTCGAAGCGCATGGTTGAGCGCAGGCGCTCGCCGTGCCGCAGGTAGCGGTCGTAGGTCTGCTCGCAGTTGGTGGCGACGACCCCCGAGTAGCCGGACTCGTCCAGCAGACGCAGGATCCCGTCACCGATGGAGCTGGACTTGGGCGCGTTCAGGCCGTGCATGGACCACACCTGGATCATCGCCGGTGGCGCCAGGCCGCCGGAGTGCCAGGCGGGGGAGGCGTCGCCGAGCGCCTGCGTCCAGTTGCGGATCATCGGCTCGTTGACCGGGTCGGGGCAGGGCGGCGCGGGGCGTTCCCCGGCCGCGGCCAGCTCGGCGGCCAGGGCGGTCAGCCGCTCGTGGACGTCCCCCGTCACCGCGGCGCCCTCGGCAGGCCCAGACCGATCATGGCGATCAGCTCGCGCTGGATCTCGTTGACGCCGCCGCCGAAGGTGAGGACCACCGCGCCCTTGGCGCCGCGGTCGTTGCGCTCCATGAGGTCGGCGGTGGCGGGGTCGCCGGGATCGCCGTGGCGGGCCAGCACGTCGCCGACGATCCGGCCGACCTCCTGCATCCGCTCCGAGCCGTAGATCTTGGTGGCGGAGGCGTCCGGCGCGCCCAGCCAGCCCAGGTCCTGGTTGGCGGCGACCTGCCAGTTGAGCAGCTCGTTGACGCGCAGGTGGGCGCGGACCCGGGCGAGGGCGCGGCGGACCGCGGGCTCGTTGATCAGCGGCTCGCCGTCGCGGCCCCGGGCGGTACGGGCCCAGCGCTCGAACCGGTCGTAGGTGTGGCCGATGTTCCCGGCGGGACCCAGCGTGACCCGTTCGTGGTTGAGCTGGTTGACGATCAGGTCCCAGCCCTTGTTCTCCTCGCCGATCAGCATGTCGGCGGGCACCCGCACGTCCTGGAAGTAGGTGGCGTTGGTGTGGTGGCGGCCGTCCATGGTGCGGATCGGCGTCCAGGAGAAGCCCGGGTCGCGGCAGTCGACGATGAGCATCGAGATGCCCTTGTGCTTCTTGGCGCCGGGATCGGTACGGGCGGCCAGCCAGATGTAGTCCGCGTAGTGGGCCCCCGAGGTGAAGATCTTCTGGCCGTTGACGACGTAGTGGTCGCCGTCCCGGACGGCGGTGGTGCGCAGCGAGGCCAGGTCGGTCCCGGCGCCGGGCTCGCTGTAGCCGATCGCGAAGTGGCACTCCCCCGCCAGGATCCGCGGCAGGAAGAACTCCTTGTGCGCGTCCGAGCCGTACTGCAGGATCGTCGGCGCCACCGAGTTCAGCGTGATGATCGGGTACGGCACCTCGGCGCGCGCGATCTCGTTGGCGAAGATCTGCTGCTCGACCGGGCCGTAGCCGCGCCCGCCGTACTCCTTGGGCAGGGCGACGCCGAGCATCCCGTCGGCGCCCAGCCGTTTGCAGTGCTCCATGTACGCGGTGCCGAACGGGTCGTTCGCGATCGCGGCGCGCTGCTCGTCGTCGAGGCAGCCGCGGAAGTACTCGCGCAGCTCGGCGCGCAGCCTCTTCTGCTCGTCGGTCAAATCGATGAACACCTCACGCCTCCTGCGCGATGAGCGTGCCCAGGGTGTCGAGCTGCTCCTCGGCGCCGCCGAGGAGGTACCCGACCTGCTTGCCCCAGGCGAAGTAGCGGTGCAGCGGGTAGGTGACGTCCAGCCCGATCCCTCCGTGCAGGTGCTGGCAGGTGTAGAGGGCCTCCACCACCGGTTCGCACGCGTTGTACGCGGCGACCGCCAGCACCTCGTCGGTGTCGGGGGCCTGCGTGGCCAGCCGCCAGGCGCCCGCCCAGACGGCCACGTCCAGGGCGCGCTTGGCGATGTAGACGTCGCCGACCTGCATGGTCACGGCCTGGAACTGGGCCAGCGCCCGCCCGAACTGCTCGCGGGTCTTGACGTGCTCGGTGGTGAGGTTCAGCGCGCCCTCGATCACCCCGGACGCCAGCGCGACCGCTCCCGCGACCGCCGAGCGGCGGAAGGTGCGCCAGGCGGCGCCGTCCGCGGCCCCGCCGAGCAGCGCGTCCGGTCCGGCCCGCACGCCGGACAGCTCGATGCGCGACAGCGGCTCGGTGGTGGACGAGGGCTGCGGCGCCAGGGTCACCTGGGACGGCTCGACCAGGAAGATCCCAATGTCCGCGCCCTCGACGCGGGCCGGGACGAGGATCCACGACGCCTCCTCCGCGTACGGGACGAACGCCCTGACCCCGTCCAGCAGGAAACCGTCACCGTCGCGCCTGGCGATCGTGGCCACCGGGCCGGCCTCGCGGTAGGCGCCGGTCAGCACGGCCTCTCCCTCGTTCAGCGGCGCCAGCAGCGCCCGCTGCTCCTTGGTGCCGTGCGCCGCGATGGGGACGGCGGCCAGCGCGAGCGACGCGTACGCGGGGACGGGCGCGACATGCGCGCCGATCTCGCGCAGCACCACGGTCAGCTCCACCGCGCCCAGGCCCGCGCCGCCCGCCTCCTCCGGCAGGACCGCGCCGAGCAGCCCGGCCTGGGCCAGCGCCTTCCAGGTCGCCGCGTCGTACGGGGCGCCCGTCTTCTCGTACGCCTCCAGCCGTTCCCTGGACGCCTCACGTCCCAGCACGTCGGCGGCGAGCCCGCGCAGCTCCTGCTGGGTCTCGTCGAGGTTGAAGTCCACTCATCCACTTCCTTCCAGGAGGTGCAGCCGGCCCCGGCGTTCGAACTCGGCGCGGATCAGGTCGCGGTCGTCGTCGGTCATCCGGCGGTAGGCCAGGGCGCGGCCCGGACGCCACCACACGGGATCGCTCGTGCGCCAGCCGTCCGCGGCCAGGGCGCGTTTGAGGATCTTGTTGGAGGCGGTGGCGGGCAGCTCGGCCGCGACCCGCACGTAACGGGGCGTCCACTTGGGGCTCAGCCCGGAGCGTCCCCGCAGGCGGGCGGCGAAGTCGCCGGGGTCGAAGGAGTCGGTGACCAGGGCCAGCATGACCTGGTCGCCGGAGGCCGCGTCCGGCACGCCGTAGACGGCGAGCCGCCGGACGCCGGGCAGGTCCGCCAAGGCCCTCTCGACCTGCGCGGCGCCGAAGTTCTCGCCGTCCACCCTGAGCCGGTCGGAGGTGCGGCCGGCGAAGAACACGTAGCCGTTCTCGTCGGCGTAGGCCAGGTCGCCGCTCCAGAACATGCCGTCGCGGACCCGGTCGGGGGCGTCGTCCTTGTAGTAGCCGTCGAACAGGCCCATGCCCTCGGTGTTGACCAGTTCCCCGATGGCCTCGTCCCCGTTGAGCAGCCGTCCGGCCGCGTCGAGGCGGGCGGGCGGGCACTCGCGGCCGGTCGCGGGGTCCAGCACCTTGATCCCGCCGCCGAGCCGGCCGAGCGCGCCGGGCGGGCCCGACGGGTCGGGGCTCAGCGAGATCGCCGTCTCCGAGGAGCCGTAGCCGTCGATGACGTGGCAGCCGAACCTCCGGCCGAACGCCTCCTGCTCGGACGGCGCCGCCTCGTTCCCGAACGCGATCCTGAGCGGGTTGTCCCGGTCGTCGGCCGCCTCCGGCGTGGCCAGGACGTACGACAGGGCCTTGCCCACGTAGTGCAGGTAGGTGCAGCCGTGTGCGCGCACGTCCTGGAGCAGCCCGGACGCCGAGAAGCGCTCACGCAGCACCAGTTCGGCGCCTGCGGCCAGCGCGGGCGCGAACGCGGCCATGATGGCGCCGGAGTGGAACAGCGGCATCGGGCAGTAGACGGCGTCGTCCGGGGTCAGGAGGGCGGACAGGTGCTCGCCCGGGACGGTGACCTTGCGGTGCGTGACGCGTACGGCCCGGGGGCGTCCGGACGTGCCCGAGGTGAAGATCAGCATGAGGGTGGTGGCGCCGTCGGGCTCCGGCGCGTCCAGGACGGCGGCGGGCGGCAGTTCCTTGCGGTAGGTCTCGGATCCGATGTCCAGGACGGGGAGGGGCGCGCACGCGGCGGCGTGCTCCGCGTACCGCCGCTGTGTGACGATCAGGTCGCAATCCGCGAGGGCGGCGTCCTCGGCCACGCCGGCGGGGCCGCGCGTGGGGTTGAGCGCCACCAGCACCGCGCCGGACAGCGCGGCGCCGCCCAACAGGAACACCATTTCAGGGACGTTGTCGAGGAGGACCCCCACATGCGGGGGACGGCCCGGCGCGCGCAGGGCCCCGAGCCGCCGCGCCCGGTCCCCGCATTCGGCGACCGTCTCGCGCCACGTCCACGACCTGCCGCCGGAGGCGTCGCGGAGTCCGGGACGGCCGTCGTCCGCGCGGGCGCGGAGCATCGCCGCCACCGTCATCGCGTCCACCTCCGCAGTGCCGCACGGGTACCACCGGACGGCGCAAAACTAGAACAGATTCTAGTCTCTGTCCAGAGCCGCGACCGGCGGCGGGCGCGCACCGGTTCGTCGGGCATGTCAGGGTTGACCGACCTCGTGAGGTCGGTCTCGCCCGGCACCGTAACCGGCCGATCAGATAACACGTTCTCTTCCGCGCGCTAGGCTGGATCGCCGGCGCGCGCGGCGCGCGCCCGCACGGAAGGGACGTCGACAGTGACCGCAGACCCCACGGCGACCGAGCAGGGAGTGCGCTCGCGCAGCCAGCACCAGCGCCGCAAGCGCATCGTGCAGGCCGCCGCGGCGCTGGCCTCCCGGGGCGGGGTCGAGGCGATGCAGATGCGCACGGTGGCCGAACGCGCGGGGGTCGCGCTGGGCACGCTGTACCGCTACTTCCCGTCCAAGATGGACCTGGTCGTGGCCGTGGTCAGCGAGGAGCTCGACCTGCTGGAGGGCAGCATCGAGCGGCGTCCGCCACGCGCCGAGGGCCCGCCGCGGCGGGCCGTGGAGGTGCTGATGCGGGCCAGCCGGGGGCTGATGCGCGAGCCCGAGCTGGCCGAGGCGCTGATCCGCTCGTTGCTGCTGTCGGACGTCAAGACCGGCTTCGGCGACCGGATGACCGGCATGCTGCTGCGGGCCGCCGCCGGGACGGACGCGACCGTGCCCGAGGGCGACCCGCGGCGGGTGACGGCCCGCGCGCTGTCCAGCGTCTGGACCATGGAGATGATCGAGATGCTGCGCGGCCACACCACCATGGAGGAGACCCAGGCCCGGCTGGAGATCATCGCCGACCGCCTCCTCACCGAATTCTGACCGGCTTCTGGTCGGGGGCCGGGTTACCGTGGCCATGGGGGTCTCGTTCGCATCGTGTCCCTTTCGCGCGTGGACGGTACCCCTTCTTCACCGCAGCGGCGTCCGGCGTTCGCCCGCCCCGCTAGCCTGGCGCCGGACCATCCACGGACGAGAGAACAAGGGTGCGCAGTGAGCGAACAGCAGCCCGTGCTCAGCGACGGTGTGATCATCGAGTTCATCGATGGCAAGGACGTGCCCGTGCAGCACAAGGACTTCGGTGAGCGGGCGGTCGTGATGCGCGACGCCAAGAACCCCGACGGGCCGATCCTGTACTTCACCGAGGCCGAGTGGGACGCCTTCGTCGCCGGGGTCAAGGACGGCGAGTTCGACGACCTGCTGGAGGACGAGCCGGCCGGGGACTCCTGACACCGGCGGCTCCTGACAGAGGGTGCGGACGGGCCGGAAACCCGGCCTGTCCGGTCAGGTCAGGTCGTCCCAGCGGGCCGCCAGCAGGCGCTCGCCCCCGGCGGAGAGGTCGCCGAACAGCCGCAGCCTGGCCAGGCCCCCGTCCGGGTGAATATCGACCCGCACATGCGTGACCTCCGGCGGGACAGTGGCGGTGTCGAGCCGGAAGCGGTGCCGCCCGTCCGGCTGGACGCGGGTGCGGCCCAGCAGCTCGTGCCAGGCCCCCGGGTCCTCCAGGTCGCCGGAGCGCGCGTCGATCCCGGACAGCGACACCTGGGCCGGCGCGTTGAACCTCAGATTGCTGGTGTCGATCTCGGCGAGCCGGACGATCCCGGGCGCCGCCAGCCGCACGATCGCCCAGTCGTTGCCCGGTCCGCGCCGCCGCGCCGTCTCCCAGCCCTCCGACTGGTCGCGGGCCGTCCCGGGGAACAGCATGTTGGCCGGGGACGAGTAGAACTCGTCCGAGCAGCTCAGCACCCGCGCGCCGTTCTCCAGGGCCGCCAGGTCGACGGTCAGGCCGGTCAGCAGCCTGGGGTCCGGGACGGCCTCGCCGTGGACGCGCAGGCGGGCGACGCCCCCGTCGGGGAAGATGTTCAGCCGCACGTGGGTGAAGCGGCGCGGCACGTCGACGGGGAAGGAGTGCTCCGTGTCCCCCTTCAGCGGGCTTCTCGGGACGATCTCCGTCCAGGAGGCGCCGGCGACCTCCGCCGCCGAGGGGTGACCGGGGACCGCGCACGCCTCCACCGAGGCGTGCGGCGGGTAGTTGCCCTTGAACCAGGCCGTGTCGACGACCACGCCGTGGATCACGCCGGGCAGCCCGAGCCGGACGATCGCCCAGTCGTGTCCCAGCTCGCCGTCCTCGCCGGGACGGCGCCGGGCGGTCTCCCAGCCGTCGTACTCCTGGCCCTTGGCTCCGAACGTCCCCGGGCTGAACCGTGGCGCCCACGGGTTGAGCAGGTTCTCCTTCGCCGCGAACGACTCGTCGCTGGCGGAGATCACCGACCCGCCGAGGGTCCGCAGGGCCAGGTCGGGCAGCGAGGCGAAGCCGGTCACCCGGCCTCCAGCAGCACACCGCGCGGCGTGCCGTCCAGGTCCACGACCTGGCCGCGTAGCCAGGTCGCCTGGACCGAGCCGCCGAGCGTGCGTCCCGCGTACGGGGTGACGGGGTTGCGGTGCCGCAGCCGCGACGGGTCCACCGTGAAGGACGCGCCGTCGTCGAAGGCCACCAGGTCGGCGTCCACGCCGACCGCGATGCGTCCCTTGCGGGCGGACAGCCCGGCCAGGGCGGCGGGGCTCTCCGCCATCCAGCGCACGACGTCGCCCAGCCCGAACCCGCGCTCGCGCGCCGCCGTCCAGACGGCGGGCAGCCCGATCTGGAGGGACGAGACGCCGCCCCAGGCGGTCGCGAAGTCGCCGTGCTTGAGTTCCGGGGTGCAGGGCGAATGGTCGCTGACGACGCAGGAGATGACGCCGTCGGCGAGGCCGCGCCAGAGCTTCTCGCGATTGCGCGCGTCCCGGATGGGAGGGCAGCACTTGAACGCGGTCGCGGTCGGGCCGGGCACGTCGTCCGCCGACAGGGTCAGGTAGTGCGGGCAGGTCTCGGCGCTGATCTGCAATCCGCGCGCCCGCGCCTCGGCCAGCGGTTCCAGGCAGTCGGCGGCCGACAGGTGGAGGATGTGCGCGCGCACGCCGGTCTCCTCCACCAGCCGGATCACCCGCTCGACGGCGCGGCGCTCGGCGTCCGGCGGCCGGGAGGCCAGGAACGCGAAGTAGCCGCCGTCGCGCGGGTCGGCCAGTGCGGCCGGGTCCTCGGCGTGGACCACGACGAGGCCGCCGAACACGGCGACCGCCGCGAACGCCTCCCGCAGGCCCGCCTCGTCCAGCGGCGGGAACTCCGGGACACCCGAATCCGACATGAAGCACTTGAATCCGGCGACCCCGGCCTCGTGGAGGGCGCACAGCGACGGCGCGTTCCCCGGGATCGCGCCGCCCCAGAACGCCACGTCCACCCGGACCTGGTCGCGTGCCGCGTCCCGCTTCGCCCACAGCGCCTCCGGCGTGGTGGTCGGCGGCGTGGAGTTGAGCGGCATGTCGACCAGCGTGGTCACGCCTCCCGCGGCGGCGGCCCTGGTCGCAGTGGCGAAGCCCTCCCATTCGGTACGGCCCGGCTCGTTGATGTGGACGTGCGTGTCGACCAGGCCGGGCAGCAGCGCCGTCGCCCCCAGGTCGATCTCGGTGTCGGCGGCGAGCCGGGCGCCGTGGTCCGCGACGGCCGCGATCCGCCCGTCCCGGACCGCCACCGCGGCGGGCCGCACACCTTCGGGCAGCACCGCCCGCGACGAGCGGATCACCAGGTCGTGGACGTTCATGCGCTCGCTCATGGCGCGCCGCCGAACACGATGTGCTCGGGCCGCACCGGGATGCGCGTGAGGGGCCGGCCCGTGGCGTCCCGGATGGCCGCCACGATCGCCGGGGCGGACGAGATCGTCGGCGGCTCGCCCGCGCCGCGCAGCCCGTAGGGGGCGTTCGGATCCGGATATTCCAGGATGTCGAGCCGCATCGGAGGCATGTCGAGGATCGTGGGGATCAGATAGTCGGTGAACGAGGGGTTCTGGATCTTCCCGCCCGACACCACGATCTCCTCCATCAGCGCCAGCCCGAGCCCCTGGGCCGAACCACCGTGGATCTGCCCCTCCAGGGCCTGCCGATTCATGATCTTGCCCACGTCCTGGACGGCGGCCAGCTCCACCACCTTGACCAGGCCGAGGTCGGTGTCCACGTCCACGACGGCGCGGTGCACGCACAACGCGAGCTGGACATGGCTGGCGCCCTGCCCGGTGGCCTCGTCCATCGCCGCGGTCGGCTTGTGGTGGAACTCGCGGGTCTCCTCGATGGTCCCGTCGACGGTCGCCGCGCCGAGGATCTCCTCGATGGACGCGACGACGCCCGCGCTCCGCGACACGATCTTGCCGCCGGCGAGTTCGAGATCGCGGTGCCCGAGGCGACGCGCGGCCAGGTCGAGCAGCCGCGCCCGCACCGCCTCGCACGCCGCCTTCACCGCGCCGCCGGTCATGTACGACTGGCGCGAGGCCGAGCTGGACCCCGCGTCCCCCGCCCGGAGATCGGCCGGCTGCACGGTGACCTTCTCCACGCCCAGTTCGGTACGGGCGATCTGCTCCTGGAGCGTGACCAGGCCCTGGCCGACCTCGGCCGCCGCGGTGTGCACCAGCACGGCCGGCTCACCGCCGATCACCTCCAGCCGGACCCTGGCGGTGGAGAAGTCGTCGAAGCCCTCCGAGAAGCAGATGTTCTTGATCCCGATGCCGTAGCCGACGCCGCGCCGCACGCCCTCGCCGTGCGTGGTCTGGGACGCGCCGCCCGGCAGGTTCCGCAGGTCGACATTGCTTCTGGGGGCGGACCCCCAGACCCCCAGGGCTTCGCCCGAAGGGCGGTCGGAGGTGTCCAGCGGCGGCGGCATCGGGACGCGCCCCACCCGGTCGAGCATCGCGGCCATGGGCGCCGGGGAGTCGATGACCTGGCCGTTGGCCAGCGCCGAGCCCTGCGAGACGGCGTTGCGGCGGCGCACCTCCAGCGGGCCGAGCCCGCAGGCCGCCGCCACCCTGTCCATCATCGACTCGTAGGCGAAGCACGCCTGGACGGCGCCGAACCCGCGCATCGCGCCGCACGGCGGGTTGTTGGTGTAGACGCCGTACGCGTCGATCCGGAGGTTGGGGATCTCGTACGGGCCGACGCCGAGCGAGGCCGCGTTGCCGACCACGGCCGCGGTCGAGGACGTGTACGCGCCGCCGTCCAGGATGATCTCCACGTCGGCGTACAGCAGCCGCCCGTCCTCGGCGGCGCCGTACTCGTACCGCATCAGCGCGGGATGGCGGTGGACGTGCCCGTGGAACGACTCGCGCCGGTCGTAGGACATCTTGACCGGCCTGCCGGTGCGCAACGCCAGCATGGCGGCGTGGATCTGCATCGACAGGTCCTCGCGCCCGCCGAACGCGCCGCCGACCCCGGCCAGCGTCATCCTGATCTTGTCCTCGGGCAGGCCCAGGCACGGGGCGATCTGCTCCAGGTCGCCGTGCAGCCACTGGGTCGAGACGAACAGGTCGACCCCGCCGTCCTCCGCCGGGACGGCCAGACCCGACTCGGGTCCGAGGAACGCCTGGTCCTGGATGCCGACCTCGTACTCGCCGCGCACCACGACCGGGGCGCCCGCCCTCACGGCGTCCACGTCGCCGACGCGGACGGGCTGGTGCCGCGCGACGCCCCCGAGCGGCTGCACCTTGTGACCCTCCGGGTCGGCGAGGACCGCCCGCGGATCGACGATCGGGGTCCGCACGTCCCAGTCGATGGCGATCCGGCCCGCGGCGCGGCGCGCGATCTCGGGATGGTCGGCGGCGACGAGCGCGATCGGCTCGCCCTGGTACCGCACCTCACCGGCGGCCAGGACGGGCTGGTCGGGTTCGGCGCCGAGCCCGTACAGCGGGCGGCCCGGCACGTCCTCGTGGGTCAGGACGGCGTACACCCCGGGCGTGGCGAGCGCCGGGCCGATGTCGATGGACCGGATCGTGGCGCGCGGGTGCGGGCTGCGCAGCGTGGTGCCCCACAGCATCCCGTCCATCCACAGATCCGAGGCGTAGGCGAACTCACCGGAGACCTTCAGGGTGCCGTCGGGGCGCCGCGGGCTCTCCCCCACGCCACCGCGGGTCCGGGGCATCACATCGCTCTGGGTGCTCATCGCGCCGCCAGCTCCATGAGACGGCGGTGGGCGGCGGCGCCGCGGCGTCCCGCCTCGTCCTGGGGGACGGTGACCAGCGTGTCGTCCTCCACCACGGTCCGGCCGCCGACCAGGAGCCGGTCGAGCGGGGGCGTCTTGCCGAACGCGAACGCGACCACGGGATCGTCGATCGCGTCGTAGAAGCCGCCGAGCCGCCACAGCGCGATGTCGGCCAGCTTGCCGGGCTCCAGCGAGCCGATCTCGTCGTCGCGTCCGAGGCAGCGGGCGCCGCCGAGGGTCGCGATCTCCAGCGCCTCGCGGGCGGTCAGCGCGGCCGGCCCGTACCGGGCGCGTTGCAGGTACATGGCCTGCCGGATCTCCCCGGCCAGCGGCACCATCTCGGCGGACGCCGACCCGTCCACGCCCAGCCCGACCGGCGCGCCCGCCTCCAGCAGGTGCGCGATGCGCGCGATGCCCGCGCCCAGCCGCGCGTTGGAGCTGGGGCAGTGCGCGACGCCGGTACGGGTCTCGGCGAGCCGCTTGACGTCGGCGTCGTGCAGGTGGACGCAGTGCGCGAGCCACACGTCCTCGCCGAGCCACCCGAGTTCGTCCAGGTACTCGACGGGGGTCATGTTGAACTGCTCGCGGGTGTGCTCCTCCTCGTCCAGGGTCTCGGCGAGGTGGGTGTGCAGGCGGACGCCCTTCTCGCGCGCCAGCCGCGCCGACTCGGTGAGCAGTTCGCGGCTGACCGAGAACGGCGAGCACGGCGCCACCGCGACGCGCAGCATCGAGCCGGGCGCGGGGTCGTGGTGGCGGGCGATGGCGTCCTCGGTCTCGGCCAGGATCGTGTCCAGGTCCTCGACGACCTCGTCGGGCGGCAGCCCGCCCTCGCTGCGGCCCCGGTCCATCGAGCCCCGGCACGGGTGGAAGCGGACGCCCAGCTCGGCCGCCGCCTCGATCTCGGCCGCGAACAGGTCGCCGCGTCCCTTCGGGAACACGTAGTGGTGGTCGGTGGAGGTGGTGCAGCCCGACTTGGCCAGCCAGCCGAGTCCCGCGCTCGCCGCGCCCCGCACGACCTCGGCGTCCATCTTCGACCAGGGCTCGTACAGCGTGGTGAGCCAGTCGAACAGGGTGCTGCCGGTGGCCAGGCCCTGGCTCGCCCACTGGTACAGGTGGTGGTGGGTGTTGACGAGGCCGGGCGTGGCCAGGCAACCGGAGGCGTCGATCCGTTCCCCGTCCCGCGCCGGGGCCGGGCCGGGGCCGACCGCGGTGATCCGGTCGTCCTCGACGACGATGTGCCCGCCCGGGTGCTCCTCCCCCGAGACGGTCACCACATGGGCGTTCTCGATGATCGTCTTCATGCTCCGCCCCCGTCCCGGCGACGCGCGGCGGCCAGGCGCACCGCGTCCAGGATCTTCTCGTAGCCGGTGCAGCGGCACAGGTTCCCGGCGAGGGCCTCGCGGATCTCCGCGTCCCCCGGGTCCGGGACGCGGTCGAGCAGCGCGTGCGACTGGACGATCAGGCCCGGGGTGCAGAACCCGCACTGCACCGCGCCCGCCTCCACGAACGCCTGCTGGACGGGGTCGAGCCGGTCGCCGTCCGCGAGCCCCTCGACGGTGCGGACGTCGCGGCCCTCGGCCTGGCCCGCCGCCACCAGGCACGCGCACGCGGTGACGCCGTCGAGGTAGACCGTGCAAGAGCCGCATTCACCCTGCTCGCAGGCGTTCTTGGAACCCGGCAGTCCCATCCGCTCGCGCAGCACGTACAGCAGGCTCTCCCCCTCCCAGACATCGTCGACGGTCTCCTTCGAGCCGTTGACGGTGAACGTGACACGCATCAAGAAGCCTTCCTCCCGGTCGTGTACTCGTCCCATGCCCAGGCGAGGGTGCGGCGCGCCATCACGGCCAGGGCGTGCTCGCGGTAGCCAGCGGTCCCCCGGACGTCGTCGATGGGGTCGGCGGCCTCCTTCACCAGCTCGCCGAAGCGTTCGGCGGTCGAGGGCGGGATCGGGGCGCCGCCGTCCCAGTCCAGCTCGGCGGACAGGAACTCCTCGGCGGCGACGGCGCGGCGCGGCGTCGGGGCGGCCGAGCCGACGCCCGTCCGCGCCCGGCGCTCGCCCGGACGCAGCGCGATCGCGAACGAGCACACCGCGATCACCATCGCGTTCCTGGTGCCGATCTTGGAGAAGTACTGCGGGCCGGTGGCGGGGGCCGTCCAGAACGCGCGGATCAGCTCGTCCGGCTCCAGCGCGTTCCGCTTCACCCCGGTGAAGAACGCGGAGGCGGGGATCATCCGGACGCCGCGCTCGGCCGACTCCACCTCGATCTCCGCGTCCCCGGCCAGCAGCGGCGGGTGCGCGTCCCCCGCGGGCGAGGCCGCGCCCAGGTTGCCGCCGACCGTGCCGCGGTTGCGGATCTGCGGGGAACCGACCGTGCGGGACGCCTGCGCCAGCCCCGGCAGCCGGTCGCCCAGCTCCGCGACCAGGCGGGCGTAGGTGACCCCCGCGCCGATCCGCAGACGGCCGTCCGCGGTGCCGTGCTCGGCCAGTTCCCGGATCCCCGTCAGGTCGAGGAGCGCGCCGGGACGGCGCTGATCGAAGTTGAGCTCCACCATCACGTCGGTGCCGCCCTGGAGGGGCAGCGCGTCGGGCCGGGCGGCCTTGGCGGCCAGCGCGTCCTCCCAGGTCAGGGGGCGCAGGAAGTCCATCTCGTCATCCTCCCTACGCCCAGGCCGCCGGGGCGGGCGGCGCGCCGTCGTCCAGGACCGTGCCCTCGATCAGCCCGTACGGGCGGTCGGCCGCGAAGTACACCTCGTTGTCGTTGTCCATCCCGAACGGGGTCAGATCGACCAGGAAATGGTGCTTGTTGGGCATCGCCAGCCGGATCTCGCAGATCCCGGGCTGGGTTTCGAGCACGCGCCGTCCCATCCGGTAGAGGGTCTGCTGGAGGGAGAGGCTGTGCGTCCCGGCGAAGGTCTCCAGCAGGGATGCCCGCGCGGCCTGGAAGGAGGCCGCGAAGTCGGCCCGCGTCTCCCGGTGCCGCCACCGCGCGGTGACCGCCGTCGCCAGGACGCGATCACGGGTCGGCTGGAGCGTGGTGAACTCGTCCTGAAGGAACCCGTGGAACTCGCTGCCCGTCGAGTTGAGCACGACCAGGTCCTTCAGCCCGGACACCACCGACTCGGGCCCGCCCGTCCCGTCGCTGTGGACCAGCGCCGTGCGGACCTCCGTCCCGGACCGGACGAACGAGTGCCCGCTCTCGCCCGGGATCCGCGACCAGGCGTACTCCTCCACCTCCACCCGGGCATGGAAGATCGTCGGGTGGGCGTCCACGAAATGCCGCGCCAGGAGGAGGGCGAACTCCTCGATCTCCCCGATGCCGTGCTTCGCGGCGAACGCGTACACGGTGTTCTTCTGCGAATCGGTCGGCAGCACCGCCGCGTTGTCGCCCGTCAGATGGACCTCGTCCATGTCCCCGGAGAGCGACACCCCCACGTTCAGATCCTTGAGGTGATGGGTGGCGCCGTCCCTGGTCACGCGGACGACCCTGGTCTCCGCCTTCCCGTACCGGTTGGGCCCGAGCACGATCGCCATCCGGCTCAGCCCTCCGTTTCCCGTCCCAGCAGCTTGACCAGCCGCAACTGCACGATCTTCCCCAGTTCTCCGCGTACGATCCTGCGTTCCGCCTCGGGCGGGTTGCCGAGCCGCCGCTCCAGCGCGGCGAGCATGTCGGCGGCGCCGAGCCCCGTGGCGCAGATCAGGAACACGTGGCCGAAGCGCTCCTCGTACCGCCGGTTGCCCTCGGCGAGCGCCGTCCTGACCCGCTCCTCCGCCGCGTCCATCCCGGACTGCTCGCGCCGGGACCAGGACGCCTCGCGTCCCCTGCCCTCCGGCCGCTCGCCGATCCGCGGATGCGCGCGCAGGGCCTCCTCGATGTCCGCCCAGTCCAGCCCGTCCAACGCCGCGGCGGCGGCGTCGCGCAGCGCGGGAAGGCCCTCGTACGGCCTCCCGCCCGCGACCGCCGCCGCCCAGCGCCGCGACGCGCAACAGGCCAGCAGCGAGTCCTCGGCCGCCGCCGCCGGCAACGCGTTGAGCTCGTCCAGGGTCACCGAACCCCTCCTCCGCCTCGTGCCAGCAGTACACACAGGCCACCGCGCGCCGGTGAAGCCACAAGACCTCCGAACCGCGCACCCCCGGTCCGGCGGGTTTTCGTAGCTTGGTCCAATAGGAGGACCATGAAGCTGCGCGCGCTGCTCGACATGCCCGAACTGGGGCTGCGGGCGATCACGGGTGAGGACGCGCTGGACCGCGAGATCCGGTGGGTCGTCACCACCGACCTGCGCGACCCCAGCCGCTACCTCAGCGGGCGCGAGCTGGTCCTGACCGGGCTGGTGTGGTGGAAGGAGCCCGCCGACTCGGAGGTGTTCGTGCGGGCGCTGGCCGCGTCGGGCGTGTCCGGCCTGGCCGCCTGGGACGTCGAGCGCGGCCGCATCCCTCCCGATCTGGTGGACGCCTGCCGGCGGCACCGGATCCCGCTGTTCCAGGTCCCCGAGCACGTCGCGTTCGCCACGGTCACCGAGCAGGTGGTGCGGCGGCTGTCCACGGCGCGGGCCGCCGACCTCGGCGCCGTCCTGGACCGGCACCGCCGTCTGGTCGCCGGTCTCACCAAGGGCACCGGGCTGGACCCGGTGCTGGAACTGCTGGGCCGTGACCTGGGCATGCGGTGCTGGGTCCTGACGCCGTCCGGCCGCCTGGTCGCGGGACCGGAACGCCTGGACGCCGATCCACCCGGTCTCGCCCGCGCCTTCCTCGCCGCGCCCCGGCTCCCCCACGTGCTGGGCTCGCCGCCCCTCACCCTCCTCCCGGTCGCCCCGGAGACCACGTCGCGGGTCGCCGACTGGTTCATCGCCTGCGAGGGCGACTGGAACGAATGGCCCGCCGAGCGCCGCGCCCTCACCGACGAGCTGGCCGCGATCGCCGCGCTGGAACGGGCCCGGCTGGACGACCGCCTCAGCACCGAGGGCCGCCTCGCGCAGGAGCTGATCCGTCTCGTGGCCTCGGGGACCGAGGAGGTCCAGTCCCATCTGAGGCTCACCGGCGCCGACCTCGCCGCGCCGTTCACCGCGGTCGTGGCGACGGCCGGGGGCGGGCTGCGCCCCGGCGAGCTGCGCACCGTGCTCGCGGAGATCCTTCCCGGCCGGCCCCTGCTGGGGCTGCTCGGTGACGAGGCGATCGCGCTCGTCCAGGCCGGGACCGACCTGGCCGGGTCGCTCCGCGAGTCGCTGTCGGCGCTGGCCCCGGGCCTCACGGAGCTGGCCGTCGGGGTGAGCGACCGGGTCCGCGCGGGCGAGCTGCGCGGCGCCGTGGACGAGGCCCGCTACGCCCGCCGCCTGGCCGCGGCCCGGAACGACCCGGTGTGCGTCGTCGGGCACGACGAGCTGGGCACGCACCTCATCCTGCTCGCCAGCGTCCCGGACGACGTGCGGCACATGTTCACCGAGCGCCTGCTCGACCCGCTTCGCGCGTACGACGAGGTCCACAGGGCCGATCTGATCCGGACCCTGGAGGCGTTCCTCCAGCACGACGGCTCGTGGACGCGCTGCGCGGAGCATCTCCACCTGCACGTCAACTCGGTCCGCTACCGCATCCAGCGCATCGAGGCCCTGACCGGCCACGACCTGTCCCGCCTTGAGGACCGCGTCGACTTCTTCCTGGCCCTCCGCCTCCGCTGACCACCGAGCGTGCTCCCCTGAGCGCGGACGGGCATCCGGAGCGCTGAAACTATCGGCGGGGGTCATAGGCGGGGGCCGGGGGCGGGCGGACGATCACGGCGACGACGCCCCGTCCGGGGCGTGCCCCTCCCCGTGAAGTGAGGCTCCCATGAGACCAGTGCGAAAGGGCGGGCGGCTGCTAGCCGCGTTGCTGAGCACACTGCTGGCGACGGTGTTAATGGCGGTGCTCGTGCCCGCCTCCGCGGAGGCGGCGGCTCCTCCCCGGCCGCAGAGCGATCCGTTCTACCGGCCGCCGTCCCCGCTTCCGGCGGGCAGGCCGGGCGACGTGATCCGGAGCGAGGCGGTGACCGCGTGGGTCCTGCCGCTGGTTCCGATGAACGCCCGTGCATGGCGTGTCATGTACCTGTCGACCGACGCCAAGGGACGGCCCAACGCGGTCACGGGGACGGTCCTCGTCCCGCGGAAGGCATGGAACGGCCCAGGGAAACGGCCACTGGTCGGCTATGCGATCGGGACGCACGGGCTCGGCGACCATTGCGCCCCTTCGTACGGGCTGCGCATCGGGCTGGACTACGAGTCGGTGTTCATCAACGCCATGCTGGCCAGGGGCTGGGCCGTGGTGGTGTCGGACTACGAGCAGCTCGGCACACCCGGCGTCCACACGTACATGGTGGGCCGCTCGCAAGGGCACGCCGTTCTCGACTCGCTCCGTGCGGCGACGCGCCTGGACGCCGCCGGGCTGCCGGGTGACTCCCCGATGGGCGTGTCCGGCTACTCCCAGGGCGGCACGTCGGCGGGATGGGCCGCGCAGCTCAAGGACGAGTACGCGCCCGAGCTGCCCATCAAGGGCGTGGCGGCGGGTGGTGTGGCCGCGGACCTCTCGGAGGTCGCCGAGCACCTGGACGGCAGCCTGTTCTTCATCCTGCTTGGCGCGGCGGCGGTGGGCTTCGACTCGGCCTACCCGGAGCTGCCGTTCACCGAGCATCTCAACGCCGCGGGCAGAGCGCTGATGGAGGACGCCCAGGACGACTGCATCGTGGACGCCCTCACCAAGGCGCACTTCAAGCGGATGTCCGACTATCTCAACGTGGACCTGCTGAACACCCCGGAGTGGCAGGAGAAGCTCCGCGCGAACCGCCTGGGCGGCGGCGCGTCACCGTCCATGCCGGTGTTCCAGTACCACGCGATCTACGACGAGATGGTGGACGCCTCCCAGGCGAGGACGCTGCGCAGGGAGTGGTGCGGCGCGGGCACGACGCTGCGCTGGCACGAATACCTGCTGCCTGAGCACGCCCTCGCGGCCTTGGGAGCGGCCGGCGATGTCCAGAGCTGGCTCGCCGACCGCTTCGCCGGCGAGCGCGAGGCCGGCAACTGCTGATCGGGCCGATCGCCGCTCAGGCGCGGCGCCGGTGTCGGCTCCACTGTCATGGGAGGATGCCGTCGATGTAGCCGCCGTCGGCCCGTACGGCGGCCCCGGTGGTGGCCGAGGCGTACTCGGAGCTGAGGTAGACGACCATGTTGGCGATCTCGTCGGGCTCGATGAGGCGCCTCAGCAGCGAGTGCGGGCGGTGCTCGGCGATGAACCGCCGCTGGGCATCCTCCCAAGGCAGGTCGTGGCCCACCATGTCGGCGACGAACTGCTCCACGCCGCCGGTGTGCGTGGGCCCGGCCATGACGGTGTTCACCGTGACCCCGGTGCCCGCCGCCGCCTTGGCGTAGCCCCGCGACACGGCCAGCAGCGCGGTCTTGGTCATCCCGTAGTGCACCATCTCCTCGGGGATCATCACGGCCGAGTCGCTGGCGATGAACTGGACGCGTCCCCAGCCCCGCTGCATCATCCCGGGCAGGTACTGGCGCGTCAGCCGGACCCCCGACAACACGTTGATCTCGAAGAAGCGGCGCCACTCGGCGTCGTCGATCTCCAGCACCGGCCGCGGGCCGAAGATCCCCAGATTGTTGACCAGGATGTCGACGGCGGGGAACCGTTCGAGCACGGTGTGCGCGCCCGCGGCGGTGCCGAGATCGGCGGCGACGCCGTCGAGGTCGGCGTCCGGCAGCTCCTCGCGCAGCTCCTTGAGCGTCCCGGCGACGCTCTGGTCCGACCGGCCGTTGATCACGGTACGGGCGCCCGCGCGGGCGAGCCCGGCCGCGATGGCGCGCCCGATCCCCTGGGTCGATCCGCTGACGAGGGCGGTCCTCCCGCTGAGTCCGATGTCCATGCAACTGTCCCTTCCCTGGCGTCGTTCACGAATCACATGATCGCCACCAGGCACGCGTGCCGCCCGTTACCAGGTGGAGGCGCCCTTGAAGGTGGTCTCCGCCGGGGTGTAGCCGAGGATGGTCGTGGCGGCGGTGAGGTCGAGGGTCCGTTCGACCGCCAGGTGGCTGATCGCGTAGCGGGTGAGCCGGGGTGGTTCAGGGCGGCGTGTCAGCAGGTAGGCGCCCTCCATGGCCGCGGCGAGCGGACGAGCGGCGGACGCGGGCAGGTAGAGCGGTCGGGCCTTGACGCCGCGTTCGGCGAGGAGCGCCCGTAACGCGGTGTCGATGGTCACCGGCTCGGCGTCGGCGATGTTGAAGATGCCCGTCCCCACCGGGCCCATGGCCGCGCGCAGGCATGCCTGGACGAGGTTGTCGATGGAGGTCAGGCTCACCCGCTGACGTCCGTTCCCCACGGCGGGCAGGATCGGCCCGCGTACGGACGACAGGAGGCGGGGCAGCAGTGTGGTGTCCCCAGGGCCGTACACCGCGTGCGGGCGGAGGATCACCGCCTCACGCTTCGCCGGGCCGCGCCAGAGCGCCCGTCCATACCCGCGCATGACCGACAGCACGGCGCGCTCGGCCGCCGCCTTCGACGCCCCATAGGCATTGAGGTAGCGAGGTGCGGGCGCCTGGTCCTCCCTGGCCATGACCGTCGGGCTGTACGGGTCGTACACGCTGGCCGTGCTCACATGCACGAACCGGCCCTTGGGGAAGGACGCGAGGACGTGCTTCGTACCGGCGAGGTTGGTGGCGAAGAGGGTGGAGGCCGGGCCCCAGTCGGTGACGCTGCCCGCGCAATGGATGACGGCGTCGACCACTGGAGCGTCCCGCAGCGGGCCTTGGGTCAGGTCCCACGAGCGGTAGGGCGCACCGGCGACGTGTTCCGGTTCGACCTGGGGACGGCGGCCATAGGCGAACGGCTCGATCCCTTGGCCGACGAGGGCCCTGCATACGGCGCCGCCCACGAATCCCGAGGCGCCCGTCACGGCGATCCTCATGACGTACCACGTACCAGGTCGCGCAGCCGGTCGCGGTCGAGCTTGCGGGATCGCCCGGAACGGGGCAGCTCGGTGAGGACGACGATGCGGTCCGGTAGCGCGTCGTGGTCGATGAGGTCCGGGAGGCGCCGCCGGAGCCGTTCGGGGTCGGCGTCGCCGACGATGGCCAAGACCACCTCTTCGTCGCCGGTCTCCGGATCGGGCACGCCGACGATGGCGGCCTCCGTGACACCGTCGACCGCCGCGATGGCGGGCTCGTACAACCCTGGGTACAGGTTGAACTTGCCCCGGATCAGCATGTCCTTCTTGCGTCCGGTCAGGATGAGGCGGCCATCGGCGTCGAAGCGGGCGAGGTCGCCTGTGGGCAACTCGGTCATGGGGGCGTCGCCCAGGTAGCCGCGGCACAGATTGGGCCCGGACAGGTACAGCTCACCGTCGTCAGGTGCGATGCGCGCCTTGACCAGAGGTGTGCCGAGGAGGTCGCCACCGGCCCAGGACTCGGTGTGGGCCAGCTTCTCTTGGGCGGAGGCGATCGCCACGGGGAGGATTTCGGTCATCGCGTAGACGGAGAGAACCTTGGCTGAGGGGGCTGCGGACAGGGCACGGCGCAGGATCGCCGGAGGGGCCGGGGCCGCGCCCAGAAGAACGTAGCGCAGGGCCGCGGGCAGCGTGGGACGGACCTCCAGGATCTCGGCCAGGTGGACCGGAACGCAGAAGGTATGGGTGGCGCCTCGTTCCTCTAGCAGGCGAGCGAAATCCGCTGGAGAGCAGGAAAGAGGAGGCATCGACCAGCGCGCGCCCGAGATGAGGGTGGGCAGCCCGAGCATGAGCTGGTCGGTGTGGACGACGTCCCCCGGCCCCAGCGGAAGCCGTTCACGGAACAGGTCCAACGCGGCGGCCAAGGACGACTGGGTGTGCACCACCGCACGCGGGTGCTCGGTGGTGCCGGACGTGAAGATGACGGCGGCCTCAGCGTCGGGGTCACCGGAGCCGGATTCGGCGGCTTCGGCCCGCCCACTCACCAGTTTCGTGAACGGCAGCGCGCCGCGCGGCACCCCAGGCAACCACCGCCCAACGTAGATATGGCGCAGCTTGCCCTGGCCCGGGACTTCCAGCGAACCTAGCTCGGGCAGCAACAGACCGTGGCGTCGCGCGTAGGCGCGCACCGGCCTCAGGCGGCTTCCCGCATAGAGAACGGCTTCGGCCGCAGACCACCGAGGACGCGCCAAGCGAAGCCGCGCCGTGAACATCTCGGGCCCCGCGCCGGGGTCGGCGAACACCACGGCCCCGCCTGCGGCCACCACGCCCAAGGCCAGCACGACCGCCTCAGGTGATGGACGCACGGAGAACAGCACCCGGTCTCCCGGACTCAGCCCGGCGTCGACCAGGGCACGGCGTACAGAGAGCACCTGGCGCTGTAGCTCGCCGTAGCTCAGCTCCGTCCCGTCCCCGGCGACCAGCGCGACGGCCTCGGGCGTCGCGGCGGCCTGGTCCAGCAACCTTCCGACCAGCGTCATGCCTTTCTCACCCCTTTCTCACCATCAGCCGCGCATAGCTCGGGATCAGGACGCGGCGGGACGGGGAGCGGCGCACCACCTTCAGCGGCGCGGCCGCGAGGACGGTACGGGCGATCGCGCGGGTCTCGGCCATGGCCAGCGGGTGGCCGATGCAGAAATGCGGGCCCGCCCCGAACCACAATCGGCGCAGCTCGGGCGGGTGCGGCGACGCGTCGGCATCGAACGGGCCGTACGCGCGGCAGCAGTTGTGCGTGGCGATCACGACGCGGTCGCCGGGCCCGACCCGCACGCCGCCGATCGCGGCGGGGCGGTGCACGCTCCGCAACATGACCGGCGTGGGCGTGGTCACCCGCATGGCCTCGTCGATCACACGGTCCAGGACTCCCGGGGCCAGGAGCGCGGCGTCCAGCCGTCCCGCGTCGTGCAGGAGCGCGATCAGGCGGGGGACGAACGTGGCGACGGTCTCGGTGCCGGTGAGGAAGAACGCGCCGGCGGCCCCGCGCGCCTCGGCCTCCGACAGGCCGAGGGCGCGCATCCGCCCCATCACCGTGGTCTCGTCGCCGGACGCGTACGCCTTGGCGGCGATGTCGCCCAGCGGGCCGAGGACGGAGCGGGCCTTCTCCACCTGGGAGTCCGACAGCCGGCGGGTGCGCAGGGTCACCATGGACACGATCCGCTCGCCCTGCTGGAACAGCCGCCGCCAGTCGTCCTCGGAACGGGTCTCCAGCCCGATGACCTCGCAGATCACGGCGCCGGCCATGACCCGTACGGTGTCCACCAGGTCGGCGACGGCACCGCGCGCCAGCCGGTCGGCCAGGCGCGCCAAGGGTTCGTCCAGCACGCGAGCGCACAGCGCCTCGGTGTAGGAGGGCGTGAACAGCTCCGAGAGGCGGCGCCGCAGCGCGCGGTGCGCCTCCCCCTCCATGTTCAGGAGCACGGACGGCCCGAGTACGGGCGTCCAGAGGTCGCCTGGAGAGCCGGGCCCGTCCTTACGGAACGTCTCGCCGTCCATAAGGACCTCGCGGGCGATCGCGGCCTCGTTCACCACGACCCCGACACCGCGCACCCGTACGACAGGGCCTAAGCGGGCCAGCCCTCGCATCAGCGGGTACGCGAACGGATGCGCGGACAGGTAGAGCCGCCGCTCCCAGTCGGTGCTCACCGCACGTCCCCTATGCGGATGTCCACGATCTCGGGTGTGTAGCGGTGGTCGGCGTACCAGCCGAGCGTCCCGATGAGGCCGTAGGCGCGCAGCCGCCGCACCGACCCGTAGACCACCATGTCCTTGCGGAGCCCGTACGCGCGTGTCAGGCGGCGCACCTGGTTGACCAGCGCGCGGTCCTCGTGGACCTCCTCGATGCGGGTACGCGGGAAGCCGCCCGCGCGTTCGTACAGCGAAGCGGTGATGGCCACGTTGCAGCCCGGCATCATCACGTACGGGCCGAGCGAGAGCGGGTCCCGGTTGCCGGGGCGGAACCGGCCGAACAGCGCGGCGATCCCGATCACGGCGGGCAGCAGGCGCCGCTCCCACAGCTTGAGCCGGAACTCGTCGGTGCGGGGGCGCAGCGGCCCGCTGACCATGTCGAGCCCGTCGCCGAACGCCCGCTTCACGGCGGCGATCCAGCCGGGGTCCGGGAGGCAGTCGGCGTCGGTGCGGGCGAGGTGCGGGGCCCCACCGGCGATGGCGTGCCGGAAGCCGGTGTCGGCGGCGGCGCCCGTCCCCTTCTGCGGCTCCGTGATGATCCGTACGGGAAAGGGAGCGGCGAAGGAGCGCACCACCTCGGCGGTGCGGTCGGCGCTGCCGTTGTCGACCACGACCAGGGTGAAGTCCGTGTCGGTCTGCTCGGCGAGGCGCCGCAGCGTGGCGCCGATCGAGCGCTCCTCGTCGTACGCGGGGATCACGACCCACAGCTTCATCACGGCCTTCATCCCGGCCTCCATCACAACTCCGCCAGCAGGACGCCGAGGCTGACACCGCCCGCCAGCCCGATGAACGCCACCAGGTCGCCCGGCCCGCACCGTCCGGTCCGGAGTGCGATGTCGAGTTGCAGCGGCAGGGACGCGGACGCCAGGTTGCCGTGCTCGGGCAGCGTGACGACGAGCCGGTCCGCGGGGATGCCGAGGACCGACCGCAGCACCTCCAGGTACGGCATCGTCACCTGGTGGACGCCGATGAACGCGAAGTCGTCCCATGCCAGCCCGGTCTTCTCCAGCGCGGTCAGGAACAGCTCGGGACCGGCCGCGAGAAAGACGTCCTTGAGCCGCCGCCCGTCGCCGCTGAAGTAGCCGAACTCCGGGTCGCGGGGGTGCATCGATCCTCCGCCCGGCAGCGTGCCGACGTCCCAGGCGGCGGAGACGGCGGTGAAGTCCCGGTAGAAGATGCCGCCGTCCGGCGCGGCCTCGACCAGCATCGCGGCGCCGCCGTCGGAGAGCGTGTAGCCGGCGAAGGCCTCCACGAACCGGGCGCGGTCGGCGACCTTCCAGCGGATGGCGCGGGACGGGCTCTCCCCCGTGCACACCAGCACCCGCTCGTGCTGCCCGGTGCGGATGAGCGCGTCCGCCAGTTGCAGGCCGTTCAGGAAGCCGTTGCAGGCGTTCTTGACGTCGAAGACCGGGCAGGACGCGCCGAGCTTGGCCGCGACGATGTGGGCGGTGGCCGGTTCGACCAGGTCCTGCGAGGCCGACGCGAAGATCAGCAGGTCGAGCCGGTCCGGGCCGTGGCCGCCGTCGGCCAGCACCCGGCGGGCGGCGGCGACGGCCAGGTCGGACGCCTGCTCGTCGTCGGCCATGACATGCCGGGTCACGATGCCGGTCATCCGCTGGACGATGGTCGGGTAGGGCCGGTAGCCGTCGCTCTCGGCCGCGATCCTGGCCTCCACCTCGGCGCTGGTGAGGGTGCGCTCGGGCAGGTGGGAGGCGACTCCCGCGATGCGTGCTCTCACTGGTCCGGGCCCCCGTTCCTCGATGGCATGGCACCAGCCTCAGCGGTCACCGCCGCCGCCGACCAGGGAGACCCTACGGAACCCGGGATAGGCACTTCACCTCGGACCCGGATGAGTACCGACACTCACGACTCTGAGCGGTATGCCCTATCGAGCCCGGACGATCCGGGCGGAAGACTCTCCCTGTGATCGGAACGGGGACTGTGATGAGAACGGGGACCGGTGCCGCCGCGGCCCGGCATGAGGCCAGGCTGCTGTGGAGCGGGAACAAGGGGCTGTTCGCCCTGCTGGAGGCCGCCAGGCACACCGGGCCCATAACGCGCGTGCCCAAGCTGGGATGGGTGGTGACCGACCCGCTGCTGGCACGGCAGGTCCTCAACGACCATGCGCGGTTCAGGATGGTGGGCGAGGGCGGGGTCGGCCACATGTGGGGCCAACTGTTCGGGGACGAGATGGCGGGCTTTTTCGGAGGCGCCCGCCATACGGAGGTGCGCACCAAGGCCCGCGACCTCTTCACCGAGGACAGCGCCCGCCGCCTGGTACAGCGCTCCCAGGGCTCGTACTACACCGCCCTGGCCAGGCGGCTGGCGGCAGGCGAGACGGTGGACGTGGCCGACGCGACCCGTGTGCTGGCAGGACGCCTGGTCTGCGACCTCCTGGGGCTGCCCGCCGATGAGCCGGACGACACGTACCGGAAGGTCTTCGCCGCAGGGGAACGCCTTGCCGCGCTCGCGATGGGCACCACCGCGTCCACGGAACTCGCCCCGAAAACCCTGGCCCGAGCGAGGGCCATTGTGGACGAGATCACCGCCGGGGTGGACGACGCCTACCGCACGGCCGGTTCCGACACCATCCTCGGTCGTTGCAGGGAAATGGGCCTGGGACTGCCCTTGGCGCGCGGGCTGGCCACGCTGCTGGCCATCGCGGGCACGGAAACCGGGTCGTCCGGCACGTCCCGTACGGTGGCGCTTCTGCACGACACAAGGCAGCAAGGTGCGCTTCTGGCCGACCCAAGCCTGATGGAGAACGCGGTGCGGGAAGGCTTGCGCGTCTCCACGCCCGCCCCTGTCATCGGACGCCATGTCTCGCGCGACGCCACGGTCGGAGGGCGGCGGCTACGGGCGGGCGACCGGGTCCTGCTGCTCACCTATCTCGCCACCACGAGCGTCGGCGCGTTCGACATCAGGCGCGACTACGTACCCGAGACCCGGCAGTTGTGGTTCGGCGGCGGGCGTCACCTGTGCCTGGGCGCCGCGGTGGCCCGGACGCAGGTCACCCGGATGCTGGAGACGCTGCTCTCCCAGGGGCGCCCGTACCGGATCGTGTCGCGCCGCGCCGCCACGCGGGTCCTGGTCCCGGCCTACGCGAGCCTGCGCGTCACGCTGGCGCCGCACGGAGGGGGCCGCCCTTCCGCGCGAAAATAGAACCGGTTACAGTCGTGGGCGAATCTCGTTCTACAAGGAGAGCCCATGGGCAGGCCCGTGATCGTGGAGGCGGTACGCACGCCGATCGGCAAGCGCAACGGCTGGCTCGCCGGCCTCAAGGCGCAGGCCGTCCTGGCGCACGCGTACACGGCGCTGCTGGACCGCGCCGGCCTGGACGGCGGCGAGGTCGAGCAGGTCTTCGCCGGCTGCGTCACGCAGGCGGGCGAGCAGGGCGGGCACGTGGGACGGTACGCGTGGCTGTACGCGGGGCTGCCATGGCAGACCGGCGTCACGACGATCGACGCGCAGTGCGGGTCGGCGCAGCAGGCCGTGCACCTGGCCGCGTCGCAGGTCGCGGCCGGAGCCGTGGACGTGGCGATCGGCGCGGGCGTCGAGGTGATGAGCCGGTCGCCGCTCGGCAGCAACGTGCTGCCCGCCAACCCGCGTCCCGACGACTGGTCGCTCGACATGCCCAACCAGTTCGAGGCCGCGGAGCGGATCGCCGCCCGGCGCGGCATCACGCGCGCCGACCTGGACGCGTTCGGGGCGCGCTCGCAGCGGCTGGCCGCCAAGGCGTGGGCGGACGGTCGGTTCGACCGGGAGGTCGCGCCGATCGAGGCCCCGGTGCTGGACGGCGAGGGCGATCCCACTGGCGAGACCCGCACCGTCACCCGCGACCAAGGTCTGCGCGACACCACCGTGGAGGGCCTGGCCAAGCTCAAGCCGGTGCTGGGCGAGGGCGGCCTGCACACGGCGGGCACGTCCTCGCAGATCTCCGACGGCGCGTCCGCCGTCCTGGTCATGGACGAGGACAAGGCGCGCGCGCTCGGCCTGCGCCCCCGCGCCAGGATCAGGGCGCAGGCGCTGGTCGGAGCGGAACCGTACTACCACCTGGACGGGCCGGTGCAGTCGACCGAACGCGTGCTGGGCCGTGCGGGCATGGCGATGGCGGACATCGACATCACCGAGATCAACGAGGCGTTCGCCTCCGTGGTGCTGTCGTGGGCGTCCGTCCACAAGCCCGACCTGGACCGGGTGAACGTCAACGGCGGCGCGATCGCCCTGGGGCATCCGGTCGGGGCGACCGGCGCCCGGCTGGTCACCACCGCGCTGCACGAGCTGGAACGCCGCGACGCCGCCACCGCACTGGTCACCATGTGCTGCGGCGGCGCGCTGTCCACCGCCACCATCCTCGAACGGATCTGATCGCGTGCCATCACTACCGGCGGAGCCACCCGAAGCGACCCCTCCCTTTCCGAGCGGTACGGAGGGTCGTCCCCCGACGCAGGAAAGGCCGGGCCCGGCGGGGCCGGAGGATCTGGGCGGGGGTGTGTGGAGCGTTCCCGTGCCGATCCCGGGCAACCCGCTCGCCTACACGCTCGTGTACGCGCTGGAGAGCCCGCGCGGGCCGGTGCTGGTCGACGCGGGCTGGGAGCACGAGGACGCCTGGTCGGCCCTCAAGAACGGGCTCGGCTCGTTCGGCATCGACATCGCCGACGTCTACGGCGTCGTCGTCACCCACTTCCATCCCGACCACGCGGGTCTGGCCGGACGGGTCCGCGAGGCGTCCGGCGCCTGGGTGGCCATGCACGCCGACGACGCCGCGATCATCCGGACGTTCCGCGAGGTGCTCGGCAAGGACGTCGACCGCTCCTGGGAGAGGGAGAACCTGCGCAGGGCCGGCGCGGACGAGCGCGAGCTGGCAGAGCACAGCGGCCGGGACGGCGTCGATCCGCCCGCGCTCCCCGACCGCGAGCTCGCCGACGGGGAACTCGTGGACCTTCCGGGCCGGCGGCTGCGCGCGATCTGGACGCCCGGCCACAGCCCCGGCCACATCTGCCTGAACCTGGAGGACGCCGACCGGATCTTCACAGGCGACCACGTCCTGCCGCGCATCACCCCGCACATCGGGCTCTATCCGTACGACACCCCGGACGTGGACCCGCTCGGCGTCTTCATGGGCTCGCTGCGGCGCATCGCGGCGCTGGACGTCGGCGAGGTGCTGCCCGCCCACCAGTACCGCTTCAACGGTCTCGCGGACCGCGCCCGGGACATCATCCGCCACCACGAGGAACGCCTGGACGAGGTCGCCGCCCTGCTCTCCGCCGAGCCCCGCACGCTCTGGGAGCTGGCCGCCGGGATGACGTGGCGCGGCGCCTGGGACGAGATGTCCATCACATCGCGCCGCATGGCCGCGGGCGAGGCCGCGGCCCATCTCCGCGCCCTGGAGCGGCGCGGCGTCGCACGCCGCGAGGGCGACGACGACCCGCTGCGCTTCGTCCGCGCGCGCTGACGGGCGCCCCTCAGCCTCCCTCGGCCTTCTTCGGCCTCCTTCCCGGGGTCTTGATGAGACTCGCGTCTCATGTTAGAACCTGTTCTAGGTCACGACCAAGCAAGCGCTCAGTTTCGCTCCGGCGCGATCCCCTCGACGACCACCCCGCCGCCCCGCGGCCACCCCGGCACGAAGGAGCTCCATGGCCTCGCAGATCGGCACCGGGCTCGGCACCGTCCCCGGCATCGACGTCATCGACCCCGGCGTCTACGAGCGCGGGGGCGTCCCGCACGAGGCGTTCGCCTGGCTTCGCGAGCACGACCCCGTCCACTGGCATCCCGACCCCAACGAGGGCGTCCCCGGCTTCTGGGCGGTGACCAGGCACGAGGACGTCATCCACGTGTCCCGCCACCCGGAACTGTTCTCCTCGCACGCCAGGACCGCGATGTTCGAGGAGTTCACCGACGAGGACCTCGCCCTGTACGGGATGATGATGCTCTTCCAGGACCCGCCGGACCACACCCGGCTGCGGGCCATGGTCAACAAGGGCTTCACCCCGCGCATGATCGGGCGGCTCGAAGACCACATCCGGGAGATCTGCCACGAGCTGATCGACGCCGCCGCGCCCCTGGGGTCCTGCGACTTCGTGGAGCGCTTCGCGGCGCCGCTCCCCCTCTACACGATCTGCGAGCTGCTGGGCGCGCCGCTGGAGGAACGGGAGAAGATCTTCCGCTGGTCGAACACGCTGGTGGCGTTCAACGACCCCGAGTTCATCGGCGACCGGTCGGAGTCGGCGGCGTGCGCCGCCGAGTTCTTCGCCTGGGCGGGCGAGCTGGCCCGCGAGCGCTCCGCCACCCCGCGCGACGACATCGTGACCAGGCTGCTCCAGCCGGGGCCGGACGGCACCCGGCTCAGCGAGGAGGAGTTCCAGCTCTTCGTCCTCATGCTGGCCATCGCCGGGAACGAGACCACCAGGACGGCCACCGCCGGAGGGATGCGGGCCTTCTTCGAGCACCCCGACCAGTGGGAGCGGCTGAAGGCCGACCGGAGCCTGCTGCCCACGGCGGTGGAGGAGATCGTCCGGTGGGTCAGCCCGATCAACCAGTTCCGCCGCACCGCCATGCGGGACACCGAGCTGAACGGCAAGCGGATCAAGGCGGGCGACAAGGTCGTGCTGTTCTACGCCTCGGCCAACCACGACGAGCGCGTGTTCGGCGATCCGTTCACCTTCGACGTGGGCCGCGACCCCAACCCGCACCTCGGGTTCGGCGGCGGAGGGCCGCACTTCTGCCTGGGGACGCATCTGGCGCGGATGAACCTGCGCATCGTCTTCGAGACGATCCTGGACCGGATGCCCGACATCCGCCCGGCCGGCGAGCCCCGCCGGCTGCGCTCCAACTTCGTCAACGGCTTCAAGGAAATGCGGGTCGAGTTCACTCCCACTCCTCGCGTCCGGAAGGGAGACTGAAACAGGTTCTTGCCCGCTCCACCCCCGATGAGGAGTCCGCGGCGATGACGAACATCCACCAGACCGGCGTCCCCCACCCCACGATCCCCGGCATCGAACTGGTCGATCCCGACGTCTACGAGCGCGGCGGCGTCCCCCACGACCAGCTCGCCCTCCTGCGCGAGCGGGCGCCCGTGTACCGGCACCACGGCGACCCGTCCCGGGGCAACCCCCCGTTCTGGGCCGTGACCCGGCACGAGGACGTCGTGCACGTCTCCCGGCACCCCGAGCTGTTCTCGTCCTACGAGCGGCTGGCGCTGTTCGACGAGCCCGAGCCCGATCACCTGGAACTGCAACGGCTGATGATGCTCAACCAGGATCCGCCCGAGCACTCCAAGAAGCGGAGCATCGTCAACCGCGGCTTCACCCCGCGCGCCATCGGGGCGCTGGAGGAGCACATCCGCGGCATCTGCCGCGAGCTGGTGGGCGAGGTCGCGGCGCGGCTGAGGGCGGGCGGCGAGGCGGACTTCGTCACCGACATCGCCGCCCCGCTCCCGCTGTACGTGATCTGCGAGCTGCTGGGCGCGCCGCCCGAGGACCGGGAGAAGATCTTCCACTGGTCCAACACGCTGATCGGCCGCGAGGACCCCGAGTTCCAGACCTCCGCCGAGGAGGGCGAGCGGGCGGCCGCCGAGCTGTACGCCTACGCCGAGGAGCTGGCGGCCGAGCGGCGCGCCGAGCCCCGCGACGACATCGTGACCAGGCTGCTCCAGCCGGACGCCGAGGGCAACGAGCTGACCGGCAACGAGTTCGAGCTGTTCGTGATGCTGCTGTCGGTGGCGGGCAACGAGACCACCCGCAACGCCGCGTCCGGCGGGATGCTCGCCCTGTTCGAGCACCCGGACCAGTGGGAGCGGCTGCGCGCCGACCCGTCCCTGGTCCGCACCGCCGCCGACGAGATCGTCCGGTGGGTGACGCCGGTCAACCTGTTCCGCCGCACCGCCACCCAGGACGTCGAGCTGGGCGGGCAGAGGATCGCCGCGGGGGACAAGGTCGTGGTGTTCTACGCCTCGGCCAACCGGGACGAGCGGGTCTTCGAGGACCCGTTCACCTTCGACGTGGGCCGCGACCCCAACCCGCACCTCGGGTTCGGCGGCGGGGGGCCGCATTTCTGCCTGGGCGCGCACCTTGCCCGGCTGGAGCTCAGTGTGCTCTTCGAAACACTTTTGGACACCATGCCCAATATCCAACTCTCCGGTAACGTCCGGAGGCTAAGGTCTAGTTTCATCAACGGCATCAAGGGGATGCCGGTGCGGCTGCGACCGGACTCCCCTGCCGGCCGGCCCGGCTGACCGGCCGGCCTACGGACAGGAGTGGTGCGTGAGCAGGGACTGGCGTGGCTGAGGCGGGACGACCACTGCGCGTCGCCCTGCTCTCGTACCGGAGCAAGCCGCACTGCGGCGGCCAGGGTGTCTACCTGCGCCATCTGAGCCGCGAGCTGGTCGACCTCGGGCACACCGTCGAGGTGCTGTCCGGGCAGCCCTACCCGGAGCTGGACCGCGACGAGATCACGCTGACGAAGGTCCCGAGCCTGGACCTGTACCGGGACGAGGATCCCTTCCGCAACCCGGCGCTGCACGAGTTCCGCGACTGGATCGACGTCCTGGAGTACGCGCACATGCGCACCGGCGGCTTCCCCGAGCCGCTGACCTTCAGCCTGCGGGTCCTGCGCGAGCTGCGGCGCCGCCGGGGCGAGTTCGACGTGGCGCACGACAACCAGGTGCTGGGCCTGGGCAACCTCGGCATCCCCCGGCTGGGCCTGCCGCTGGTCACCAGCATCCACCACCCGATCAGCGTGGACCGGCGCATCGACATCGAGGCCGCCCGCGGGTTCCGGCAGAAGCTGGGCAAGGTCCGCTGGTACGGGTTCGTGTCCATGCAGTCCCAGGTGGCGCGGCGGATCGGGCCGGTGCTGACGGTCTCGGAGTCCTCCAAGGTCGACATCGTCAAGGACTTCAAGGTGGACCCGCGCGACATCGAGATCCTGCCGCTGGGCGTGGACACCCGGATCTTCCATCCGCGCGGTGACCGCACGCCCGGCCGGATCGTGGCCATGGCCAGCGCGGACGCCCCCATCAAGGGGGTGGACGTGCTGCTGCGCGCGGTCGCCAAGGTCGCCACCGAGCGGGACGTGCACGTGGTCGTGGTGAGCCGGCCGCGCAAGGACGGGCCGACCGAGCGGCTGGTGCGCGAGCTGGCGCTCGGCGACCGGGTGCGGTTCGTCAGCGGCATCAGCGACGACGAGCTGGGCGAGCTGCTGGCCACCGCGGAGATCGCCGTCGTCCCGTCCCGGTACGAGGGGTTCTCGCTGCCCGCCGTCGAGCACATGGCGTCCGGCACCCCGCTGGTCGCCAGCCGCGCCGGGGCGCTGCCCGAGGTCGTCGGCGAGGCGGGCGCGCTGGTCCGGCCCGGAGACGTGGAGGAGCTGGCCGCGACCCTGCGCCGCCTGCACGACGACCCGGCCGAGCGGGCCCGGCTGAGCGAGGCGGGGCTGGCGCGCGTCCAGCAGCGGTTCGCGTGGCCCGCCGTGGCGCGCGCCACCGTCGAGCACTACCGCGCCGCGATCGAACAGCAGCGCTACCGGCGGCTCGCCGCCGGTGGGAGCTGACTCCCCGCGGAGGCCGGCGGCGCCCGGCGGCGTCCCCGTACGGAAGGAGAGCACCCTGCTGACCGTGGATTTCCAGCGGTTCGGCGTGACCCCCGGTGAGCGCGTCCTGGACATGGGATGCGGCGCGGGACGGCACGCCTTCGAGCTGTACCGCAGGGGCGCGCACGTGGTCGCCTTCGACCTGGACGCCGACGAGCTGGCCGGGGTGGAGAAGATGTTCGCCGCCATGCGCGCCGAGGGCGAGGCGCCCGAGGAGGCCACCGCCGAGACCGTGCGGGGCGACGCGCTGGACCTGCCGTTCCCCGACGACCACTTCGACAAGATCATCGCGTCCGAGGTGCTGGAGCACATCCCGGACGACATGCGCGCCATGCGGGAGCTGATGCGGGTGCTGCGGCCCGGCGGCCGGCTGGCGGTCACCGTGCCGAGCTGGCTGCCCGAGCGGGTGTGCTGGGCGCTGTCGGAGGACTACCACACCGCGCCCGGCGGGCATGTCCGGATCTACACCCGCGCCGAGCTGGAGGCCAAGCTCAAGGCCACCGGCTTCCGGGTGAACGGCCACCACCACGCCCACGGGCTGCACGCCCCGTACTGGTGGATCAAGTGCGCGGTGGGGGTGAACAACGACGACCACCCGGCCGCGAAGGCGTACCACAGGCTGCTGGTGTGGGACATCATGAAGCGGCCGCTGGCCACCCGGCTGGCCGAGCGCGCGCTCAACCCGCTGATCGGCAAGAGCGTCGTGGTGTACTTCACCAAGCCGGAGGCCGTGGAGGACTCCCGCGCCCGCGGGGGCAAGGAGTCCGCGGATGCGGTCTGAGACCGCCCTTCCGGCGGTGCCCGGCGTGGTCGGCCCCGGCGACGTCCTCGCGACCGCGCGCAGCATCGCCGCGCAGCAGGAGCAGTCGGGGGCGATCCCGTGGTTCAGCCCGACCGCGGGCGTCCCGGGCCATGTGGACGCCTGGAACCATGTCGAGGCCGCGATGGCGCTCACCGTGGCGGGCCTCAGCGAGCCCGCCCGCCGCGCCTACGAGTGGCTGCGCTCCACGCAGAGGCCGGACGGGTCGTGGCCCGCCAAGTGGGTGCTGGGCGAGGTCACCGAACCGGGCGGCGAGTCCAACCACGCCGCCTACGTGGCCGTCGGGGTCTGGCACGAATGGCTGATGACCGGGGACGCGGCGTTCGTACGGCGGATGTGGCCCACGGTCAGGCGCGCCATCGACTTCGTGCTCGGCCTCCAGACCGGGCGCGGCGAGATCCTGTGGATCCGGCACGAGGACGGCACCGCGGGCGACCACGCGCTGCTGACCGGCTGCTCGTCGATCTACCAGTCGCTGCGCTGCGCGGTCGCGCTGGCCGAGGAGCTGGGCGAGCCGGAGCCCGACTGGGAGCTGGCCGCCGACCAGCTCGGCCATGTGGTCGCCGCCCACCCGGAGGCGTTCGCCGACAAGAGCCGCTGGTCGATGGACTGGTACTACCCGATCCTGTCCGGGCCGGTGCGCGGCGAGGCGGCCCAGCGCCGCATCGCCGAGGGCTGGGACACCTTCGTCGTCCCCGGCCTGGGCTGCCGCTGCGTCAACGACCAGCCGTGGGTCACCGCGGCGGAGAGCTGCGAGCTGGTCATGGCGCTGGACGCGGCCGGGCTGCGCGACCGGGCCGTGGAGCTGTTCCGCACGATGCAGCATCTGCGGCACGAGGACGGCTCGTACTGGACGGGCTGGCAGTTCGAGAACCGCAGGCACTTCCCCGGCGACCGCTCCACCTACACGGCCGCCGCGGTCGTGCTGGCCGCCGACGCGCTCGCGGGGACCTCGCCCGGCTCGCGCATCTTCAAGGAGATCGCGGGCCGTCCGCTGGGCCCCTCCGCCGCCGCCGACCCCACGGCGTGCGGCTGCGCCCTCGTCCAGGTCCCCTAGCCGACGGGCGCGTCGCTGACACGTTCCAGAACGCGCAGGGAACCTTCCACATGGCGGTCCGCGAAGGCGCCGCCGGCCAGGGCGCGCTGATAGACGTGGTACGGGGCCTGGCCGCCGTCCGCCGGGTCAGGGAACACGTCGTGGATGACCAGGGCGCCGCCGACCGTCACCCAGGGCGCCCACTGCTCGTAGTCCGCCTGCGCCAGGTCCTCGGCGTGGCCGCCGTCGATGAACAGCAGCGTCAGCGGGGTCCGCCAGAACGCCGCGACGGTGCGCGAGGTGCCCACGATCGCGACGACGTGGTCCTCCACGCCCGCGCCCGCGATGGTCTTGCGGAACGTGGGGAGCGTGTCCATGCGGCCGGTGAGCGGGTCCACCAGGGACGGGTCGTGGTGCTCCCAGCCGGCCTGGTTCTCCTCCGAGCCGTGGTGGTGGTCGACGGTGACGACGGTCGTCCCGGTCGCCTTCGCGGCGGCGCCCAGATAGATCGCGGACTTGCCGCAGTAGCTGCCGATCTCCAGCAGGGGTCCCGCCGTGCCCGGCCGCGAGGCGTACTCGAACGCGGTCCGGTACAGGGCCATGCCCTCGGCGTCGGGCATGAACCCCTTGGCGGCGCGGGCGGCGCGCAGCAGGTCGCTCGGCATGGGGGGCACGTCCGGCCGGGCTGGTGCCGGGACGGGCGGGGCCGCCGTCCCCGTCCGGCCGGACGCCGTGCTGTCGGTCATCGGTCTCCTCCGAGGGACAACGTGATAGCCGGGCACTTTATCCCTTTGATCCGAATGTCCCCGGACCGGGGCGGGTCGAGTCGCCGCCGGGCCGGTCCGTCGCGATCATTTCGGTGAGACCCGGGCGGCCTCCCCGCGAGCCCGGCCTTGCCTCCGGGCGCACCCGGCCGCGACCGCCCGGAACGGCCGCGCCATAATGGAACGCGTTCTATTCCGTAACCTCATCCGCGGCGGAACGGAGACGGAGCCGATGAAGGTAAGCGTCGACCCGATGGTCTGCGAGGCCAACGGGGTCTGCGTCGGGGTCGCCCCCGAGATCTTCGATCTCAACGACGAGGACGAGCTCACCATCGTGCGGCCGGAGGTCCCGGACGACCAGGCCGACCTGGTGCGGCACGCGGTGCGGTCCTGCCCCAAGGCCGCGCTGAGCCTGGACGAGTAGACGAGCGCGGCCCCGGCGGGGCCGCGCTCCCGCGCGATCTCGCGCGTCCTCGCATGCGTTCGCTCACAGCGGTGCCGCCACGGGAGACGTACCCCGGCCGGTATGCCATCCTTCTCCTGTTCGCTGGGCCGCAATCGCAGTCGTTCATGGAGCAGGGGTGGCGTACCGAGGTGAGCCGGGCGCCGGCCGGCGCCGGCTCCGCGTCGTTCCGTCCACGCGGAGGTCGCGGGCTCTGGCCGCCGGGGCGCTGGTCGCCGTGCCCGCCGTCGCCGTGCCGCTGCTGTGGGGGCCGGTGCGCCATGATCCGCGTCCGGCCGGGGCGTCCGCGCCCGCGCCGTCCCCGAGCGGGGCGGCGCCGTCCACGGCCGCCACGACCCTCCCCGGAGGGGTCGAGCGCCGCATCAGGGACGTGCAGGGCGCCGGGCACGTCTCGCCGCTGAAGGGCAAGGCCGTCGCGCGGGTCCCCGGCATCGTGACCGCGGTGACCGACAACGGCTTCTGGATGCAGGACCCGCGGCCCGACCGCGACGCCGCCACCTCGGAAGGCGTGTTCGTCTTCACCCGTACCCGTCCGGGCGTGGCCCCGGGGCACGCGGTGCGCGTGGACGGGCGCGTCAGCGAGTTCCGCACCGGCGGCGCGCGCTCCCCCGGGCTCGGGCGCACGGAGATCGACGCCACCCGTACCGTGGTGGAGGCGCGGGGCGTGCCGCTGCCCGCGCCGGTCATGCTCGGCCCCGGAGGGCGCAGGCCGCCCGCGTCCGTCGTGGACGGCGACCATCCGCCCGGCGGCCCGGCCGGGAACGTCGAGTCCGGCGGCCGGTTCGCGCCCGAGCGGGACGCGATCGACTTCTACGAGTCCCTCGAAGGCATGCGCGTCGCGGTCCGGGACGCCGTCGCGGTCGGCCCGTCCAAGGACGGGGAGATCCCCGTGCTCGCGGCCGGCGGCGCGGGCGCGGGCCCGCGCACCGCGCGCGGCGGGCTCCTCGAACGCGACGGCGACCCCAACCCCGAGCGGATCCTGCTCGACGACGCGCTCGCGGCGCTGCCCTCGGTGAACGTCGGCGACCGGCTGCCCGGCTCCGCCGAGGGCGTGCTCGACTACGCTAACGGCGCGTTCAGGCTGCTGCCCACCACCGTTCCCCGGCGCGCCGACGGCGGGCAGGAGCGCGAGACCACCCGTCCCGCCGGTCCGGACGAGCTGGCCGTCGCCACCGTCGACCTGCGCGGCCTCAGCCCGGAATCGCCCCACGCCCGGTACGAGGCGCTGGCCGCCGACCTGGTGGACGGGCTCAGGTCCCCCGACCTGGTGACGGTCACCGGGCTGCGCGACAACAGCGGCGCCGAGGACGACGGCACCGTGGCCGCCGACCAGACCGTGGCGGAGCTGATCACGGCGATCAGCGCGGCGGGCGGCGCTCCGTACGACTGGCGCTCCATCCCGCCGCGCGACAACGCCGACGGCGGCGAGCGCGGCGCCAACGACCATGTCGGCTTCCTGTTCCGCAGGGACCGCGGACTGGCCTTCGTCGACCGGCCCGCCACCGCGGACCTGGGCGAGGAGCAACCCGGCCGGCCCGCCGCGCCGGTACGGGCGCTGGCGGACGGCCTGGGCGGCGTCCGGCTGAACCTGTCGCCGGGGCGGATCGCCCCGCAGGACGCGGTCTGGAGCCGCGCGCCCAAACCGGTGGCCGCCGAACTGACCTGGCGGGGAACGCCGCTCATCGTCATCGCCGGCCGGTGGTACCCCGTCACCGCCGACGACCAGCCCCTGTTCGGCCGCTACCAGCCGCCGAGCCGTCCCACCGGCTGGCGGCGGGCGGCGCAGGCACGGGTGGTCGCCCGGTTCGTCCGCTCGGTGCGCGCCGTGGACCCGGACGCGGGCATCATCGTGGCCGGCGACCTCAACGAGCCGGAGTCGGCGCCGCCCGTCAAGGAACTGCTGAAGGGCACCGGCCTGCGCGACCTGACCGCGGGACTGCCGGAGAAGGACCGCTACACCGCGATCTCCGGAGGCAACGCCCAGGCCCTCGACCACATCCTGCTGAGCCCGTCCCTGGCCGCCCGCCGCCACGAGCTCGACATCGTGCACCGCAACAGCGAGTTCGCCGACCGCGCCGGCGAGCGCGACCCGTCCGTGGTCCGCATCGGGGCGTCGCCCGCCCGGTAGAGGCTGGGGTGACCGGCGAGCGCTGCCCAAGAGCCGCCGGCCACCCGAGCGACACCAGCATTATCGCCCGATGTACCGGATCCGCTACATGCCGATGGCCGCTTACGGGCACCTTCGCGGACGGTATTCGGGACAGGTCCCAGCCGGGGCATCGGACCGTACCGAACGGATCCCGTGTTTCAGCGCTCCCTCTCAGGGCACCGTGCGTCCGTCATGACCCCCCTTGCGAGGAGTGAACCCATATGGCGGCCAGATACCGGCCTGGAATCGGCATCGTTGGGGTGATCTACATAATCATCGGCGTCTTCGTCGCCTGGGACCGCGGCTACCTCGGCGCGGACCTGCTGCGCCGCGTGGCCGGCGCGCTGCTCGCCATCTTCCTGTGGTTCCTCGTACTGCTCGGCGTGGACCTGACCATCAGCACCTGACCATCACCGCCCGGCCGCCGATACCGCGCTCCCAGCGGCGTACCCCTCACGCACCCCCTGCCCTACCCCAGCGTGAGGGGTACGTCTCGTCCGGGCCACAGAGCCCGCGGCGGGCGTGGACCGGATCCGCCCACACGGTTACTTTCCGGGCATGGCGAAGAAGGATTGCAGTTGCGGTCATGGCGGAAGCTGCTCGTGCCCCAAGGGTTGCGCCTGCGGCTGCAACGGCTAGGGCCTACGGGACGGGCGTGCGCCACAGCATCGGCGTCTCACCGCGATGGTCGCCGCTGACGCCCGTCCCGACGACCTCGCCGCCCACCTGGGTGAGGGCGGTCAGCCGCTGGTGACCGGGGCCGTCGAGCCCGGCGCCGTGCGACGGGACGCGCCGCCAGTCCGCCGCGTCGGCGGTGGCGGGCAGGTCGCCCGCCCACGTCCACAGGACGACGTCCTCGCGGCCCGGCGCGCCGGACGTGGCGGCCAGCAGGAAGCCCTTCGCGGTGGACGTCACGGCCGTCGGCGTGGTCGTCGCGTCCATGCCCGGCGGGAAGCCGGTGACCCACGTGCGCCCGCCGTCGGCCGACCGCGCGACGAACCCGGTGTCGCGCGCCGCCGCGCCCGGCGACGCCGCCATCTTGCCCGAGCCGAGCGCCACCAGTGATCCACCGCGCGCGGCGACCTGGAAGAAGGAGCCCGACACGAGGCCCGGCGGAAGCGCGGGGGACGCGACGGCGCTCCACGTGCGGCCGTCCGCCGAGGTCCAGACGGCGGGGCGTTCGGTGGGCGGCCGCACGCCCGCGCGGCCACGCTCGGGGACCGGGGTGAGCCGCCCGCCGACCGCGACGTACCCGGTGGACGCGACCGTCACGTCCCGCATCGAGCCGGAGCCGGCGAGAGCGTCCCTGCTCGTGGCGGCGCCGCGCGTCCACCGCCGGAGGTCGGTGGAATGCCAGGCCGCCGGCGACCTCCCCGCGACGCCGACCACGACATGGCCACCGGGTCCCGAGACCACGCCCGAGGTCGCCGTGGCCCCGGGCAGGGTGACGGCGGACCAGCTCGTGCCGTCCCGCGAGGTCGTGACGAACGGCGCCGACGTCCGGGTGAGCGGCGCGTCCACGCGGCCGACCGCCAGCCAGCCGCCCGGTCCCGCCGCGACGTCGGTGAGGCGGCGCCGGATCTGCCCCGGCCCGCCCGCGCGCGCCGCCTTCGGATCGGTCACTCGAACGCGGCTCCAGGCGGACCCCCCGCCGGTGCTCCACAGGGCCGCGTCGCCGCCGCTGCTGCCCGCGACCACGAGCCGTCCGCCCGGCCCTTGGACGATCGCGTTCAGCGTGCGTTCCGGACGTACGGCGCCGGGCACCTTGGTGAGGTCCACGGGCGTCACGGGACCGGGCGTGGCCGCCGCGAGCGCGAGGAAGCCGTTGGCGTCGCGGGCCCCGCTGAGCACCGCGCCGCCTCCTTGAAGCACCGCGAGCCCGGTCACCTCCACACCGGGACCGGACGTGCCGGGCGGTCCCACCTCCGAGCCGGGACGCCACGTACGCCCGTCCGCGCTCAGCAGGACCGTGCCCTTGCCTCCGGGGCCGCGCACCAGCGCCGCCAGCCCGCCGAGCGTCCCGGACAGCCGCTCCACGCCCCGGTACCCGGGAACGCTGAGCCTCGCGACCGGCGCCCAGGACGCGCCGTCCCGCGACCCGAACAGCACGCCGTAGAGGGTCGTCTTCCGCTTCTTCTTGTCCTTCTTGGAACCGGTCGTGCTCCTGCCCTCACGCCTGAGGTAGAAGCCGCCCGGCCCGGCGACCAGTCCGCGCACGGGCCCGTACGAACCCTGCGCCTGCGGCACGGTCACCGGCGCCCAGGTACGGCCGCCGTCCGCCGACCGCCACAGGCCCTCACCGCGCACGGCCGTGGTGACCTTGCGCGCCTTGCGCTTGCCCTTGGCCTTCACCGTCCTGGTCACGGTGCGGGTGACCGTCCCGTGCGCGACGAGCGTGTCCCCGGACGCGGCCACAGCGCCGAGCGCGCTCACGCCGGGCACGTTCAGCCGGTCGTTGCGCTGCCACGCGCGCCCGTCGGGTGAGGTCCACACCACGCCCCTGCTGTCGGCGCCGAACGTCCCGCCCGGCGAGTGCACGCCGACCGCCACGAAGCCGCTCGCGGTACGGACGAGCCCGTTCACGCGGTCGTTCGGGCCGAACGGCGCCGCCTCCGTCTCCCTCGTCCACGAGCGGACGTCCACGGCCGTCCACAGGGCGACCTTGCCGGGCCGCGCGGTGTCGCCGATCGCCGCCCACGCCCCGTCGCCGCCCGCCACCAGGCGCGGACGGTCACCCGGCGGAGGCGCGTCCCCGTCCGGCGTCCGCACGGTCGCCAGCCGCCAGCCGCGGCCTCCGTCACCGGACACCAGGAACTGGGCGCGCTCACGCTCCCCCGTCCCGTCCCCGGCCGTCTCCGTGCCGGTGGCGACGACGGTGGACCCGTGCGCGGTCACGTTCGCGAGCCTCTGGACGAGCCCGTCCGCCGCGGCCGGATCGGCCGTGAACCGGTCCTCCGCGGAGACCGCCGCCGCGACCGCCGACCGCGGGCCCGCCTCCTCCCCCCGATCCGACAGCGCGTACGCGACCGCCCCTGCGGCCACCACCAGCACGGCCATGACCGCGACGACCGTGTGGCTGGGCCGCCGCAGCCCCGTCTCATGCCTCTTCGCCGGCGCGCTCTCCCGCGCGGGCGCCTCGACGGCCGCTGCCTTACGCTCGGGCGCCGCCGCGTCCTTCTCAGGCGCCGCCACGTCCTCCTTGTCGGGGGCCGCCGCGGTCTTTCGTTCGGCCGCCGCGTCGACCACCGCACGCGGCGGAGGCTCGGTGCCGGCCCGGTCCTCGGGCACGTTCCCATCGACCCACGGGACGCCCGCCTGCCGCCAAGCCTCGAAGGAGCGCTGCCAGGGAGAGGGCGCCTTCGCGGCACGTTTCTTCGCGCCGGCGCGCTCCGTGAGGGCCTCGTCCGCCCGGAACGCCAGGCGCTTCCGGATCAGCCGGGAGGCGCGGGGACCGGAGAGGTCGTCCCAGGAGGGAGGTTCCGTGCCAGCCACGAGCCGGCCGCCGTCCTGCTCCGGGGTCCTTGCCGTCACGCCCGCTCCTTCGACCGTCGGACCAACGCCATCGCGCGATGGCGCACACCATCCAACCGCGCCGGAACCACACGTGTGCGGACAACCGAGCGATCAGCGGTGAAAGGGTTGCGGGAGCGTTTATATCGCCTCAGGGCGTCCGGAGATGATCTATTACCTCAATCACCCCTTTATAGGCGAACCCCTGGACCTGGACCAGCGGCGCGCCCGGCGACGGGGGGCTGTGGATCTCGCTGGAGACGCCGAGGCCGCCGACCTCCACCCGGGTCCCGGGCGGCACGACGATCCGCGTGTCCGACTTGTAGGACAGCACCCGCAGCGAGATCACCGGCCCGGCCGGCTCGGCCGAGCGCAGGTCGAGCAGGCAGTCGCTCTTGTACGCGGCGAGGGTGTACCGCTCGGGCACCCGCCAGCGCCCGGACCGCCGCAGCACGCTCTTCCACGCCGGCTGGAACCGCCCGGCCGGGCGTGCGCGCACGGCCGCCTCCGGCCGCGCGGGCGACATCGAACGGGAGGCGGGCAGGTCGGCCGACAGCCGGTCGAGCTCGGCGTAGGTACGGGCGGCGAGCACCAGGTCGATGCGCTCGTCCAGTTCCCCGTCGTCCAGGCGTCCCTCGGCGTAGGCCGTGTGCAGGCGGACGAGCACCTCGTCCCGGTCCCGGTCGGAGGCCCGGCCGGACGGTTCGGCGGGCACTGGGACGGGCTCTTTGGCGGGTTCCGCGTCCACGGGGTCGTTCCGTTCGCCGGTGAGGGGTGTCATGCGGGCTCCCTCCTCTGGAAGGCGGGTCGCCCCCGAGCCTGATGCCTCCCGCCGGTGGAGGGTCAAGCCGGAGATCGTAGCGAGGACTCGCGATGTATCTTAACCCGCCCGCCTTGTCATTTCGAGACAACACACCGCATCCCCCGCCACATCCCCTGAAACTCCACCAAGCCCGACAGAACGGCCCAGCCCGAGTCCCCACGAGGGGTGGGGACTCGGGCTGGAGGCGTGGCGGGCCGGTCCGGGCGGAGGGCCGGTCCGGCGGCCGGGGCCGCGAGACCGGGAAGGCGGCGGGTCGCCCGCCGCCTTCCCGTGGTCTCGCCCCCCGGCGTCCGTGCTGCCCGGCGCACCGCTCCTGCGGGTGCGGAGCCCTCGGACCGTGGAACCTCGTGGCCCCGTCGGTGCCGCGGTGTGGGTCCGCGCCTCGTGCCGTGCCCGCAGACCCTGGCCTGCGGCCATGGGCCGCATCGCGGGCCCCCGCGCCGCGTGCTGTCGCGTGCCGGCGCGCGGAGCGCCAAGGCGGGCGGGCCGCCGCATCCCCCAATCCGGCAGGCCCGCCGCACAAGACGGCACGGCCCGGGATGGGCGCCGGCGTACCGCGGAGAACCCCGCGAACCCCGCGGCCACGGACACCGCATCCCTCGGACCGTGCGCAACACAGCATGCACCGCCCCGATCAACAGCGGATCAACGCCGGATCAATGGGTTCCGGGGGCGGTCAGACGACCACCCGGTCACTGTACGCCGTGTCACACTCCCGCGCCACCACCGGTTCCGGTGCCAAGGCGGCTCCGGCGGTGGCGCTCCGCTCCGGCGGCCGGTCAGTCCTTCGCGAACGCGGCGTCGAAGGACGTCTCCGGTAGCTCGATCGCGGCCAGGGCGCGGACGAACTCCAAGGACTGGGGCGCGCCCTGCAGGCGGTCCATGCCGGCGTCCTCCCACTCGACGGAGATCGGGCCGTCATAGCCGATCGCGTTCAGGGCACGGAAGCAGTCCTCCCACGGCACGTCTCCGCGGCCGGTGGAGATGAAGTCCCAGCCGCGCCGCATGTCGCCCCAAGGCAAGTGGGACGACAGCCGGCCGCGGCGGCCATCGCTGGTGCGGACCTTGGTGTCCTTGCAATCGACGTGGTAGATCCGGTCCTTGAAGTCCAGGAGGAAGTTGACCGGGTCCAGTTGCTGCCAGACGAAGTGCGACGGGTCCCAGTTGAGGCCGAACGCGGGCCGGTGCCCGATGGCCTCCAGGGTGCGCACCGTCGTCCAGTAGTCGTAGGCGATCTCGCTGGGGTGCACCTCGTGCGCGAAGCGGACGCCGACCTCGTCGAACACGTCCAGGATCGGGTTCCAGCGGTCGGCGAAGTCGGCGTAGCCGCGCTCGATCATCGCGGGCGGCACCGGCGGGAACATCGCGACGGTGTGCCAGATGGACGAGCCGGTGAACCCCACGACCGTCTTCACGCCGAGCTCGGCCGCGGCGCGCGCGGTGTCCTTCATCTCCTCGGCGGCACGGCGGCGCACGCCCTCGGGGTCACCGTCGCCCCAGATGTGCGGGGGAAGGATCGCCTCGTGCCGCTCGTCGATCGGGTGGTCGCAGACGGCCTGCCCGACCAGATGGTTGGAGATCGCCCACACCTTCAGGCCGTGCTCGGCCAGAATCTCCAGCTTCCGCGGGACGTAGGAGTCGTCGGCCAGCGCCTTGCCGACCTCGAAGTGGTCGCCCCAGCAGGCGATCTCCAGCCCGTCGTAGCCCCAGCCGGCCGCGAGCCGGCACACCTCCTCGAACGGCAGGTCGGCCCACTGGCCGGTGAACAGGGTGACAGGTCGGGCCATCACGCGCTCCCTTCGGTGTCGTTCCGGGGACGGACCCCCTGGTCCCCGGCGCCGCCCCCGTCGTCGGGGACGGCGGTCCAGTGGCCTTCGTTCCCGGCGCTCGCCTCCACCGCGTCCAGTACCCGCTGGACGCGCAGCCCGTCGGCGAACGACGGGCTCGGATCGGTGCCCTCGGCGATGGCCGTGAGCAGGTCGGCGAGCTGGTGGGTGAAGGTGTGCTCGTACCCGAGCAGGTGGCCGGGCGGCCACCACGCGCCCGCGTACGGATGGTCGGGCTCGGTGACCAGGATCCGGCGGAACCCGGACGTCGCGGACGGCTCGGTGTGGTCGTGGAACCACAGCTCGTTCAGCGCCTCCAGGTCGAAGGCCAGGCTGCCGTCCGAGCCGTTGACCTCCAGCCGCAGCGCGTTCTTGCGGCCGGCGGCGAACCGGGTCGCCTCGAACGAGGCCAGCGCGCCGCCGGAGGTGCGGGCGAGGAACAGCGCGGCGTCGTCCACCGTGACCTCGCCGGTGCCGGTGCCGTCCGCGAGGGGACGCTCCCGGACGAACGTCTCGGTCAGCGCCGACACGCCGGTGATGGTCTGCCCGGTGACGAACTGGGCGGCGTCGATGATGTGCGCGCCGAGGTCGCCGAGCGAGCCCGAGCCCGCCCGTTCCCGTTCCAGCCGCCACGCCATCGGGGCCGCGGGGTCGCTCAGCCAGTCCTGCAGGTACTGGGCGCGGACGTGCCGGATCGTGCCGAGCCGCCCCTCCTCGACCAGCCGGCGGGCCAGCGTGAGCGCCGGGACCCGCCGGTAGTTGAAGCCGACCATCGAGCGCACCCCGCGGGCCCGCGCCCGCTCGGCCGCCGCCACCATCGCCTCGGCCTCGGCGACGGTGTTGGCCAGCGGCTTCTCGCACAGGACGTGCTTGCCGGCCTCCAGCGCCGCCACCGCGATCTCGGCGTGGCTGTCGCCCGGCGTGCAGATGTCGACGAGCTGGACGTCGTCGCGGTGGATCAGCTCCTTCCAGTCGGTCTCCACCGCGGCCCAGCCCAGGTCCCGCGCCGCCGCGGCGGTCCGCTCCGCGGAGCGTCCGGCCAGCGCGGCCGGCACGGGGGTCAGCGGCGGTCGGAAGAACGGCCCCACGCTCCGCCATCCCTGGGAGTGGGCGCGCCCCATGAACGCGTACCCCACCATCCCGACGCCGATGCTCGTCATGTGCGTCCCCTCTCGGTCACGGGGCCCCTCCGGTGGTCGGAAGGAGCCCCACAGGCTCACGGCCGCTCGGCGGCCGGGTCACGGCGCGCCGCACGGCCCGGCTCACGACTCGAAGCCGAGCGGCAGGTACCGGTCGACGTTCTGCTTGGTGATCGTCTCCGAGGCGAGCGTGATCGACTGCGGCACCTGCTGCTCCACGAGGTCGGCCATGCCCTTTCCCTGCGCGATCAGCCGGGCGATCCGGATCGCGGAGGAGGCCATGGACGGACTGTAGGTGACGGTGGCCTCCAGCACGCTGTTGCCGCCCTTGATCTCCCGCATGGCGTTGGCCGAGCCGGCGCCGCCGACCATGAAGAACTCGTTGCGGCCCGCCTGCTTGATGGCGGCGAGCACGCCCACGCCCTGGTCGTCGTCCTGGTTCCACATCGCGTCGATCTTCTTGTGCGCCTGGAGCAGGTTGGTGGCGACCTGGTTGCCGGACTCCACCGTGAACTTGGCGTCCTGCTTGGCGGTGACGCTGAAGCCGTACGTCTTCAGCGCGTCGGCGAAGCCGCGGCTGCGGTCCTGGGTGAGCGGCAGCGTGGCGATGCCCTGGATCTCCACGATCACCGGGTTGGTGACGCCCTTCTGCTTGAGCTTGCCGCCGATGTAGTGGCCGGCCGCGACGCCCATGCCGTAGTTGTCGCCGCCGATCCAGGTCCGGTACGAGAGCTTGTCGGGGAGGATCCGGTCCAGGTTGACCACCGGGATCCCGGCGTCGCTGGCCTTGCGCGCCACCTGGTTGAGCTGCTCGCCGTCGTTGGGCAGCAGCACCAGCACGTTCACCTTGGCCGAGATCAGCGACTCCACGGCGGAGATCTGCTGGTTGATGTCGTTGGTGGGCTCGACGGGACGGAACGTCACGTCCGAGTACCGCTTGGCGGTGGCCTCGGCGTTCTTGGTGATGGCCGCGATCCAGCCGTGGTCGGCGGCGGGCGCGGAGAACCCGATGGTCACCTTCTTGCCGGGCTTGTCGTTGTCGCCGGCGTTGTTCCCGACCTGCGCGGCCGGGGCGGTCGGCTCCTCGGGCTCGTTGCTGGTGCAGGCGGCGGCGAGGCCGCCGGCCGCGACGACGGCGCCGCCGAACAGCAGGTTGCGGCGGCTCGGCCTGGTGGTGTCGCTCATGGCTGCTCCTGATCGGGGTGGGGGGTGAGATGGGACGTCGGGAGCCGGACGAACGGACGGGGGGCTGTCGAAGGCGGGCTTGGTGGAGGGGGACGGTTGATAGGAGGACCGCGCGCGGGTCAGGTCGGGCTGCGCAGGCCGCGGCGCTGCAGCAGGACGGCGACCACGATGATCAGGCCCTTGGCGATCAGCTGGTCGCTGGTGTCCAGCCCGTTGAGGATGAACAGGTTGGTGATGAGGGTGAACACCAGCACGCCCAGGATCGAGCCGACCAGCGTGCCGCGCCCGCCGGTGAGCAGCGTGCCGCCGATGATCACCGCGGCGATCGCGTCCAGCTCGTACAGGTCGCCGTGGGTGCTGGAGCCGGTGGTGGTGCGGGCCATGATGATGATCGCGGCGATGCCGCAGCACAGCCCGGACAGCGCGTACAGGGCGAGGGTCTGGCGGCGGACGTTGATGCCGGCGAGCCGGGCCGCCTCGGGGTTGCCGCCGACCGCGAACGTGCGGCGGCCGAAGGTGGTGCGGTTGAGCAGCAGCCAGCCCGCCACCGCCACCGCCGCGAAGAGGAACACCACCAGGGGGATCCCCAGCGCCCGGGTGGTCGACAGCGACTCGATGGCGTCGTTCTCCGGCCGGATCAGCTGGGTCTTGCGGTCCGACATGCGCTGCGCGAGGCCCCGCGCGGCCACCAGCATCGCCAGGGTGGCGATGAACGGCACCAGCCGCCCGTAGGCGATCAGGATCCCGTTGACCAGCCCGGCGCCGGTGCCGACCAGGATCGCGCACAGCGCCATCACGGCGGGCCCGTAGGACTGGGTCGCCAGCGTGGTCGCCCACACCGACGCCAGCGCCATCAGCGCGCCCACCGACAGGTCGATCCCGCCACCGATGATCACGAAGGTCATGCCGACCGTGATGACGCCGATGGTGGAGGCCAGCACCAGGATGCCGACGATGTTGTCGGAGGTGGCGAAGTTGTCGGGCTTGGTGATCAGGCCGACCACCGCCAGCAGCACCAGCGCCGCGACCAGCCCCAGATGCCGGAACTCGCCGGGCCCCGCGGGAGCGCCGTTGCCGTTGCCGGCCTTCGGCGACCTCCACGGCAGCCGCCCCAGCGGCCCGCCGCCGCCCTTCTCCGAGGAGGAGCCGCTCAGCACGTCCTCCTTGGGTCCCACACCGGCCTCGGTCACAGGGCCCTCCCTTCCATGATCATGTTGAGCACGCGGTGCTCGTCCAGCTCGACGGCGTCGTCGCTGTGGATGACACGGCCCTCGCGGATCACCAGGATCCGGTCGGCCAGGCCCAGGACCTCGGGCACCTCGCTGGAGACCAGCAGCACCGCCACGCCCCGGTCGGCCAGCCCGCGGATCACCGCGTACAGCTCCGCCCTGGCGCCCACGTCGACGCCCCGCGTGGGCTCGTCCAGGACGAGCAGCCGCAGGCCGCCGGCGCCCGCCAGCCACCGGGCCAGCACCACCTTCTGCTGGTTGCCGCCCGACAGGGTCGCCACCTGGCGCGTGGGGTCGGGCGGCCGGATGTCCAGCGCCTCGATCTGCTCGCGGACGTCGGCCAGCTCGCGCCGCCGGTCCAGCCAGCCGAGCTTCGCGTAACCGGGCAGCCCGGCCAGCGTGATGTTGCCCGCGACCGACTCGTACATCAGCAGCGCCTGGCTCTTGCGCTCCTCGGGCGCCATGCCCATGCCGCTCCGGACGGCCGCGCCGGTGTCGCCGGGGCGCATCGGGCGGCCGTCCAGCAGCACCCTGCCGCCGGTGGCCCTGCGGGTGCCGTAGATGGTCTCCAGGATCTCCGAGCGGCCCGCCCCGACCAGTCCCGCGAGCCCGACGATCTCGCCCGCGCGGACGGAGAACGACACGTCCTCGAACGAGCCCGCCAGCGTCAGCCCCTCGACCCGCAGCACCTCGGGACGCTCGCCGTCCTCCGGGGGGTCGGAGCGCGGCGGGAAGGCGTACTCGACGTCCCGCCCGGTCATCAGGGAGACGATCCGGCCGGTGGAGGTGGTGCGGGCGGGCAGGCCGTGCGCCACGGCGCGGCCGTCCTTGAGCACGGTGACCCGGTCGCCGATCTCGCGGATCTCCTCCAGCCGGTGCGAGATGTAGACGACCGCGACCCCGGCCGAGGTCAGCTCGCGAATGATCCGGAACAGGTTGGCGACCTCGTCGTGCGCCAGCGCCGCCGACGGCTCGTCCATGATGATCAGCCGCGCGTCGTGGGAGAGCGCCCGCGCCATGCTCACCACCTGGCGGCCCGCCGCGGGCAGCCGGCCCACCTCGCGGCGCGGCGGGATCTCGCCGTGGCCGAGCCGGGCGAGCAGGTCGCGGGCGGCGCGCTCGGCCTCGGCGCGGCGGGTGAAGCCGAACCGGGCGCGCTCGTGCCCGAGGAAGATGTTGTCGGCCACCGACAGGCCGTCCACCAGGTCGAGCTCCTGGTAGATGGTGGCGATGCCGGCGCGCATGGCCGCGGTGGGGTCGGCCGGCGCGAACGGCTCGCCGCCCAGGGTGATCTCACCCGAGTCCGGCCGGTGCGCCCCGGCCAGCACCTTGATCAGGGTCGATTTGCCGGCGCCGTTCTGGCCGAGCAGGCAGTGCACCTCGCCGGCCCGGACCTCCAGGTCGACGCCGTCGAGGGCGCGCACGCCGGGGAACCGTTTGGTGATGCCGCGCATGAGCAGCAGCGGCTCTTGGTCGGTGTCCTTCGCAAGGCCCACGTGGGTCTCCTAGAGAGGGGTGGGATCAGGAGGCGGCGAAGACGTGGTCGCTGATGAGGCGGGCGGCGCCGATCACTCCGGCGGTCCCGGGCAGTTCGGACAGGACGATGGGAAGGTTGCCGGTCGCCAGCGGCAGCGAGCGGCGGTAGACGACACCGCGGATCTCGGCGAGCAGGGTGTGCCCGAGCCCCGCCACACCGCCCGCGATGATGACGAGCCCGGGGTTGAAGAAGCTGACCAGCCCGGCGAGCACCTGGCCGACGTGCCGGCCGCCCTCGCGGACCAGCCGGACGGCGACCGGGTCGCCCGCGGCGGCGGCGTCCGCCACGTCCCGGGCGGTGATCTCGCCGTTCGCCTCCAGGACCGCGGCCAGCCGCTCGGACCGGCCCGCGCGCGCCTCGGCGGTGGCGTCCCTGGCCAGCGCGGCGCCCCCGAAGTACGCCTCCAGGCAGCCCGCGTTGCCGCAGGCGCACACCGGGCCGTCGTCGTCGACGCGGATGTGGCCGATGTCCCCGGCGCTGCCGGAGACGCCCCTGTAGATGGCCCCGTCGACGACGATGCCGCAGCCGATGCCCGTGCCGATCTTGACCAGCAGGAAGTCGTCCACCGACCGGGCGAGCCCGGCGTGCAGCTCGCCGAGCGCCATGATGTTGACGTCGTTGTCCACCAGCACGGGACAGCCCAGCTCCTGGCTGATCGCCTCCCGCACGGGGAAGCGGTCCCAGCCCGGCATGATCGGCGGCGCGACCGGCATCCCGTCCCGGAAGCTCACCGGTCCCGGAACGCCGATCCCGGTGCCGTGCACCTGCGGGATCAGTCCCTCGTCCCGCAGCTTGCCGAGGAGGTCGAGGGCCCGGTCCAGCACGACGGTCGCGCCCTCACGGACCGCGCACTCCTCGCTGACATGGCCGAGGACCTCCAGCTCGCCGTTGGTCACCGCCACGTCGATCGAGGTGGCCCCGATGTCGAAGGCGACGAACCGCAGTCCGGGCGAGAGCCGCACGATGCCCGACCGCCGCCCTCCCCTGGACGCCGCCAGCCCGGCGGTCTCCACGAGGCCGAGCGCCACCAGCCGGTCCAGCTCGACGGCGAGCTTGGAGCGGGAGAGCCGCACCACGTCCCCGAGCTCGGCACGCGATCTCGGGCCTTCGTCGCGCAACAGCCGCAGCAGGCGTGCCTGATGCACGTTCTCCGGCCGGGCCGTCATGCGCATCACGCCGTCCTTCCCGCCGAACGGGTCACCGTGCGCAGAAGGTACCTCGACTTTCGCCGTCCTGAGAAGACCTTTCCATCAGATCGCGACAACTTTCTCCTGAGCCAAGACAAAGTCGCGCAAGGAAAAACCCCCGGACAGGTCCGGGGGTCTCGCCCGTGCGGCCGCCGCGTCCGCTGAGCGCGCCGACACGCGCCTAGTACGTGAGGGCTCCGCGCCCGGTGCTCATGGTCCTCATGATGTGCTCGACGAGCGTGATGAGGACCTGCTTGGCCGACTCCCTCTCACGGACGTCGCAGTTGATGACCGGGATGTCGGGGGTCAGGTCCAGGGCGTCCCTGACCTGGTCGGCGGTGTGCATGCCCGAGCCCGGGAACTGGTTGACGCCGATGATGAACGGGACGCCGCGGCGCTCGAAGTAGTCGACCGAGGCGAAGCAGTCGGCCAGGCGGCGGGTGTCGACGAGGACGACCGCGCCCAGCGCCCCCTTGGCCAGCTCGTCCCACATGAACCAGAACCGGTCCTGCCCCGGCGTGCCGAAGACGAACAGCACCAGGCCGTTCGGCAGCGTGATGCGGCCGAAGTCCATCGCCACGGTGGTGGTCGTCTTGCCGGCGACGGCGGAGGTGTCGTCGACGCCGATGCTCCTTTCGGTGAGCGCCTCCTCGGTGCGCAGGGGGCGGATCTCGCTCACCGCGCTCACCAGGGTGGACTTGCCGACGCCGAAGCCACCGGCGACCAGGATCTTGACGGTCAGCGCGGATTCGCCGGCCGTCGCGGCCGGGTCAGAGCGCACGGATTCCATCGATCACTTCCTTGAGTACGCGCTCGCTGGGGAACTGCGCGACCGGCGCGGGGCGGCGGACGCGGACCAGCTCACGGTCGAGCAGATCGCCGAGCAGCACCCGGACGACGCCCAGGGCGAGTTCCAGTTCCGACGCTATCTCGACAACCGACAGGGGGGTGCGGCAAAGCTCCAAGATCATCTCATGTTCGGGCGCCGGGACCCAGCCGCGTGCCGCGGGACCCACGCCCTCCGGATCGTCCGGCGGCTCCTCCTCCGTGGTGATCAGCGCCACCAGGTCCAGCACCTCGGCGTCGTAGTCGGTGCGCCCGCCGGTGAGGGCGTAGGGACGCACGACCGGACCGGCCGCGTCGTCGTACCACGCGGAGTCGCCGTGCCCTCGGGGCGGTGTCGCGGGCACCTCAGGCGCCGCCCCGCTCGGCCGCGGCCATCCGCGGGTGCGCCGAAAGGTGCTTGCCGACCCTGGTCACCAGCATCGCCATCTCGTAGGCGATGACCCCGAGGTCGGCGTCGGCGTCGGCGAGCACGGCCAGGCAGGCGCCCTCCCCGGCCGCGGTGACGAACAGGAACGCCGACTCCATCTCCACGATCACCTGGCGCACCGGGCCGCCGCCGAACGACTCGCCGGCACCGCGCGCCAGGCTCTGGAAGCTGGCGGCCACCGCCGACAGGTGGTCGGACTGCTCGCGCGCCAGGCCGCGGGACGCGGCGATGCGCAGCCCGTCGCTGGACAGCACCGCGGCGTTCTGCACCTGGGCGACCCGCTCGACCATGGTGTCCAGCAGCCAGTTCAGCTCGCCGGTCGCCGCCATGATCGCTTCAGCCTCCGGCTGCCGCGCTTCGGTCATGGGTTGTCGTCCTCCTCGGCTAGGGACGGTCCGGCGTCCGCCTGTCCTGATTCACTACGTCCGCGCTGCCAGCCGCGCTGCATGGAGGACATGAGCGCCTTCATCTCCTCCGGGCTGCGCGGGCCGCTGCCGGGCGGTCCCGCGCTCGCGTCGTCGGCGTGGCCCGTTCCGCCGGCGCCACCGGTACCGGCGGTGCCACCGCTGTCGCGCCCCTCGGGTCGCGGGTCCGGCACGGGGTGTTCGCCGGACGGAGGCGCCGCGCGTCCCGACGCCGCGAGGTCGGCGTCCACCTTCTCCCGCAACTGCGGCGCCAGATGGGTCTGCTTGCGGCGGCGCGGCAGCTCCCCCGTCGTCAGGGGAGGCGGGGGCGGGGCCTGCTCACGCTCGGCGCGAACCGGCTCGGGCACGTCGCGGTCTCCCGTGTCCCCCGGGCGGCTCTCGGACGGCTCGGGAACGGACGGCTGGGGTGCGAGCCTGGAAGCGGGCGGCTCGGGACTGGGCGGCTGGGCCACCAGCCGTACCGGCCCGGTCTGGTTCGGCGGGCCGCCGGCGAGTCCGCGCGCGCCCGCGCGCTCGGGCACGGCGGCCATCTGCCCGGTCGTCCGCCGCGCCGGGCTCTCCTGCTCCGGTACGTCGGTGAGCAGCGACGCGGGGATCAGCGCGATCGCGGTCGTCCCCCCGTACGGCGACTGCCGCAGCGTGACGGTGATGCCGTGGCGGCGGGCGAGCCGCGCGACCACGAACAGGCCGAGCCGCGCGCTGTCGGCCGGGTCGAACTCGGGCGGGTCGGCCAGGCGCTCGTTGGCGGCGGCCAGGTCCGTCTCGGGCATCCCGAGGCCGCGGTCCTCCACCTCGATGACCAGCCCGCTGGCCACCGCGTGCCCGCTGACCTTCACCGGCGACCGGGGCGGCGAGAACGTCGTGGCGTTCTCCACGATCTCGGCGAGCAGATGGATGACGTCGGCCACCGCCGAGCCCACCAGCGCCTTCCTCGGCAACGGCTGGACGCGGACGCGCGCGTAGTCCTCGACCTCGGCCACCGCGCCGCGCACCACGTCCACCACCGGGACCGGATGCCGCCAGCCGCGCCCGGCGGACTTGCCCGCCAGGATGACCAGGCCCTCGGCATGCCGCCGCATGCGGGTGGCCAGGTGGTCGAGCCGGAACAGGTCCGACAGCTCGGCCGGGTCCTCGGTGCGGCGCTCCATGGCGTCCAGCAGGCTGAGCTGGCGGTGCAGCAACGCCTGGTTGCGGCGGGCCAGGTTCACGAAGACCTCGCTGATGCCGTTACGCGTCTCCAGCTCGCGCGCGGCGGCGACCAGCACGGCGTCGCGGGCCTTGGCGAACGACTCGGAGATCCGCCGGATCTCCTGGATCCGGTAGTCGTGGTCCGGGACGTCGCCGCCCTCCAGCATCTCCGGGTCGATCGTGCCGCCCGCGCGGGCCCGCTCGGCGACCGCGGGGAGCGTCTTGGTGGTGAAGGCGCCGACGCCGTCCGCCAGCGTCCGGGACTCGCGCAGCAGCCGCCGCGACACCCGCACCGCGATGACGGACGAGACGACGACCGCGGCCAGGCCGAGGCCGCCGGACAGGGCCAGCCGCTGCACCACGGTGAAGGCGATGCCCTCGGCCTCCTCGGTGAGCGCGTCCAGGGCGTCGTTCTCGAACTGGAACAGGCGCTCGGTCACGATGTTGATCGAGGTACGCCAGGCAGCGGCGTCCACCTGAGGCGCGGCCTGCGCGGCCTGCGCGCCCGCCCCGCCCCTCACCTGGCCGGGAACGCCGGCGTCACGGTCGCGGCGCGGCTCGGCGGGGTCGGCGCCGCGCACCACCAGGTCCTCCAGGCGGCGCAGCACGACCGACTCCGGGGACGCGAAGAGCCGTTCCAGCCGTTCCCGCCCGGACGCCGGCAGGCCGGCCGCGTTGTCGGCGAACATCATCCGCTGCGCGCCCACGAGCTGCGCGAACTGCGCGCGCTCCGCCGCGGTGAACCGTCCGCCCGGCGCGGCCCCGGCGAACAGCGCGTCCTCGCGGGCCAGGAACTCGCGGGCGCGGGCCAGCGCGACCAGGGCGGTGCCCTGCCGCGCGATCGCCCGGTCGGCGGGCGCGACCGTACCGTAGATGGCGAACGCCGAGTCGATCAGTCCCGAGTAGTCCCCCAGCACCCGCAGGCGGTCCGAGCTGCGCGCGTCCACGTCCCTGCGGATCTGTTCCAGGCTCTTGAGCCGGGCGACGAACGCGTCGATGCGCTCCACCACGGGCCGCTCGATCGCGCCGCGCAGCCTGCGGTCCCGGCTGTGCCGCTCGACGTCCGCGCGCGCCCGGTCGGTGGCGCGCCGCTGGGTGGCCAGCGCCGCGACCTCCGCGGGTCCGCCGCCGCCGAGCCTGCCGAGCGACAGCCTGCGCTCCTTCTGCAGCCCGTCGATCAGCCGTTGGGTGGGCAGCAGCGACTTCTCCTGGAACTGGTTGCTCTGCTGGAGCTGCCGCGCGTCGCCGTAGGTCAGGTTGGTGGCGAACGCCCACAGCACCGCGAGGGAGAGCAGCGGCACCAGGATCAGCACGACGATCCAGGTACGGATCGAGGCGGAGCGCCGGTTCATCACGGCCGATAAACCCTGCGTCCGCCTGGGGCCTTGAGCTGCCGGAGGCACGACATGCCGGGGGGAACCTCTCGATATGTAGGTGTAAAGGGGGGACTGCCGGAGCCTACTACGGAGCGGCTTCCCGGCCTATGTCAACGGGCGGAACGCGCCGCTCAACGGGCCTCGCCCACGGCGCCGCCGGCCCCGGGATGTCCCGGATCCGCCCAGGCCAGCACGTGTTCCACGAGCCGGATCAGCACCTGCTTGGCCGACTCCTTGCTGCGGACGTCGCAGAGCACCACCGGGATCCCCGGGTCGAGGTCCAGCGCGATCGCGATGTCCTGCGCGCGGTGCGTGCGGACGCCGTCGAAACAGTTCACCGCCACCACGAACGGCGTCCCGCGCTGCTCGAAGTAGTCGATGGACGGGAAGCTGTCACGCAGCCGCCGGGTGTCCGCCAGCACCACCGCGCCCAGCGCGCCATAGGCGAGCTCGTCCCACATGAACCAGAAGCGCTCCTGGCCCGGGGTGCCGAAGAGGTAGAGCACCAGCCGCTCGGTGAGGGTGATGCGGCCGAAGTCCATCGCCACGGTGGTGGTGGACTTGCGGTCCACGCCCGCGACGTCGTCCACGCCGACGCCGCGGTCGGTCAGCTCCTCCTCGGTGACCAGCGGCCGGATCTCGCTGATCGACCCGACCATGGTCGTCTTGCCGGCGCCGAACCCGCCGGCGACCAGGATCTTGGTGGTGACCAAGGGGCCCGAGGGGTCGGTGCCCTGCCGGGCCCACTGGTCAGCGCCGGCCGACACCATGGCGCACCGCCGCGGGCGGCCCCACGCGGGGGCCTGACTCGCCGAGGCCGGACATCTCAGCCGCCGTCGAAGCCGGTGCCGGCGAACCGGGGGCTGGCCTGCAGATGCTGTCCCACCCGCTTCACCAGGACGGCCATCTCGTAGGCGATCAGGCCGGCGTCGGCGTCCGCGCTGGCCAGCACCGCCAGGCAGGTGCCGTTGCCCGCGGCGGTGACGAACAGCAGCATGGTGTCCATCTCGATGATGGTCTGCCGCACGTTGCCGCCGCCGAAGTGCCGCCCGGCGCCGCGGGCCAGGCTCTGCACCCCGGCCGCCAGCGCGGACAGGTGCTCGGCGTCCTCCCGGCCCAGCTCCTGCGAGGCGGCGACGGCCAGCCCGTCACGCGAGAGGATCACCGCCTGCCGGACCGTCGGTACGCGCCCGGCGAAGTCGTTGAGCAGCCAGTTCAGTTCACCGGTCGCGGTGTTGTGCATCATCAGGTCTCTCCTCTTCCCCCGAATCCCCCGGATCCGACGCTCGTCCGCGCCGCCATCCTTGCTGTATCGACGCCATCATCGAACGGGCCTCCTCGGGCGACCGGACCATCCGCCCGGCCGGTCCGGGTCCGCCCGCCGGCGGTGGCGGCGTCCGGTCCCTTCCTCTCAGTTGCGGGGCCAGGCTCTGCCGGCGCCGCCGCCGGGGCAGCCCGGCATAGGTCTCCTCCGGCTCGGCCGCGGGCCCGTTCACCCGGTCCTCCCGCGGGGGAGGCGGGTCCGTTCCCGATCCGGTGTCGTCATCCGACCAAGGATTGCCCGTCGGCGCGTGGCCCGCAGGCAGAACGCCGCTTTCCTGTGCGTTCCAACCAAATCGGCGTAGTTTTCCCGCCGGTTCGGGAGCGGTCGCGGGGGCCGGCCCGAGCGCGCGTGCGGGCGCGGGGCCGGGCGGGCCGGCGACGTCCAGCGCCCAGGACCCGTCGCCGTCCATCAGCCCGGCCGGGACCATCAGCTCGTGCGGCAGCAGCACGATCGCGGTGGTGCCGCCGTACGGCGAGGGGCGCAGCGAGACGCGGACGCCGTGCCGGTGGGCCAGGCGGGCCACCACGGCCAGGCCGAGCCGGTCGGTGTCGGCCAGGTCCGGCTCGGGCGGCGCGGCCAGCCGGTCGTTGATCGCCTCCAGCTCGGCCGGGGGCATGCCGAGCCCGCGGTCCTCGATCTCGATCGCGAAGCCGCCGCCGACCCGGTCGGCCATCACGCGGATCCCGGTGTTCGGCGGCGAGAACACCGCGGCGTTCTCCAGCAGCTCGGCCAGCAGATGGGTCAGGTCCGCCACGGCGGCGCCCACGACGCCGTCGCGCGACGGCGCCAGCACCGACACCCGTTCGTCGTCCTCGATGCCCGCGACGGCGTCGCGCAGCACCTTGGCCACCGGGGCGGGGTCGCGGCGCGGCCGCGGCGGCACGGAACCGGACAGAATGATCAAACTTTCCGCGTGCCGCCGCATCCGCGCGGTCAGGCGGTCCAGCTTGCGCAGCTCGTCCCGTTCCCCGGGCTCGACGCGCGCCTCCAGGTCGCGCAGCATGGCGAGCTGGCGGTGCAGCAGCGACTGGTTGCGGCGGGCGACGTCCAGCAGGATCCGGCGCACGCCCGCGCGGGAGGACACCTGCCCGTCCGACGCGGCCAGCGCGCCGCGCCACACGGCGTCCAGCTCTTCCGCGACCTCCTGGATCTCTCTGGTACGAGCCGGAGGCGGCGCGTCCGGCTCGGGTTCAAGGCCGGTGCCGGGACCGGCGGGCTCGCCGCTCACCAGCCGGTCCAGCACGGCGGGCAGCCTGCGCCGGGCCAGGTCGCGCGCGGAGCCGCGCAACGCGGCCAGCTCGCGGTTCAGAGCGCGCACGGTGTGGATCGCGAGCACGACCGAGGCACCGACGGCGAGCAGGCCGAGACCGCCCACGAGCCCGAGACGGATCCAGAGCGCGTTGCCACGAGCGTCCCGTTCCTCGGCGAGCTCCCGCGACGCCTGCCGGTGGCGCGACATGAGCGAGAGCAGCAGCGGCTGCGCTGTAGCGGTCCAACGCCGCGCGTCGACGCGCGGCTCACCCTCCGGCTCGCCCTCCGTCGCGGCGGCGATCCCTTCCTCCACGTCGCGGAACTCGGCGAACGCGGGCGCCGACAGCAGCGGCGCGATCAGACGCCCGTGGACCGCGGCGGGCAACTGCGCGCGCTCCTCGTCCCACAGGCGCCGCTGCGCGTCCGCCAGCCCCGCGAACGCCCGCCGCTCCGCGGCGCTCAGCACGCCGTCGCCGCCCGCTGCGGCCACCAGCGCGCCCTCCCGTCCGATCAGGTCCATCGCCCGGTATCCGGCGACCAGGCCCGCCGACCAGCGCGCCAGCTCGCCATCGCCCTCGGGCACCCAGGCACCGGACGTGGCGTACAACGCCTCCACCGGCACGCCGTAGGCATCGACCGCGCCGGTGACCTCCAGCCCGCGGGCGTCGATCGTGTAACGGGTGGCGGAAAGGCGGTCGAGCTCGCGCAGCGCCGCCCGCAGCAACCCGGCGGCCCGGCCCTCGCCGTCCGCACCCTCCAGGTCGTCGGCCACGCCGCGCCGGAACGCGGCCACCGCGTCATCGGTACGGGCACGCGCCGCCGCCATCGCCTGACGGGACGCGGGCGCGGGAGCCGCGAGGAACACCGCGGAAGCATGACGTTCGGCGGTCAGGGCCGCGACCGCGTCGTGCACGGCACCGCTCATCCGGGACTCCGACCGCTCCGCCCTGCGGTGCTCCAGAGCGTCGCCCGAGACGGCGACGATGCCGAGACCCCACAGCAGGGCCAGCGTCAGCGAAGGGACGGCCGACAGCACGACGACCCGGGACCGGATCGAACGCGTTCGAGGACTCAATGTCACCTCGCGGATGGCCTCTGCTCCCGCGGACTCCCCCGGACTGCGTGCGGATGCCGCCCGATCATAGAGGTTCGCGCGTCCGCACCCGCAAGTTCTTCGCATATCGGTGCGAAACCGTGCCCGCGCCGCCCGCCCAGGGTCTCCATCACATCCCACTACGGGAACAAAGAGCCGGAGAATCACCCATGTGTCCGTTACGGCGTTACGATTCCCGCCGTGAGTCCCGAAAGCCAGGCATCCCAGGCACTTCCGTCACGGCGCCGCCGCGCACCTCGCGGCGGCCGACATCGTGGCGACGAATCCTTCCTGCTGCCCCCCGGCTCCCCCGCGCTCGTCCTCGCCGTCCCCGGATCGTCCCGCACCGCCGGCGGCGTCCCCGAGGAACTGGCCAGGCTCGTCGAAATCGAGCACACCGGCCAGCCGACCCTCGTGGGCTACCTCGAAGGCGACGACAGGAACCTCGGCGCGGTCCTCGCCCAAGTGCAGCGGCAACGAGAGGACGAACCGGGGGCGGTGGTAGTGCCACTGGCCACCGGCCCCGACCCCGCCGCCGAAGGCGCCATCCGCAAGTTCGTGGCGGACGCGCCGGTCCCGGCCCTGCCCACCGAACCCCTCGGCCCCCACCCGCTGATCGCCGAAGCGCTCCACGACCGGCTGGCCGACGCGGGACTGGCCCGCGCCGACCGCATCCGGATGATGACCATGGTGACCGCCGCCGGCGGCATCATCGTCGTCGTCCCCGGCGACGCGTTCGCGGTCCGGCAGGCCGAGGTCACCGGCGTGCTGCTGGCCTCAAGACTGGCCTCCCCCGTCTTCACCGCGCGGATCGACGACGGCCACGCCGTCCAGACGGCCGCCGCCCAACTCCGCGCCTCGGGAGTACAGCGCCTCGCGGTGGCACCCCACCTGATCGGCCACGAACCCGACGCCAGGCACATCGCCGCCGCGGCAGCGGCGGCGGGCGCCGAGCACGCGGGGCCACTGGGCGCACACCCGGCACTGGCCAAGCTCGCCGCACTCCGGTACACGGAGACCTTGGCAAGCGCTCTTTCTAGCTAAGTGTGGGGGGCTGTGACATATGTGGGGGGACGACCCCCCACACCCCCCGAAGCGGGGTCGGCGGTCCCCGCCGCTCGCCTTGA